>NZ_SOHI01000006.1:0-105233 GCF_004403585.1 Cryobacterium sp. Hb1
CGCGCTGCCGTGCCGCGCTGCCGTGCCGCGCTGCCGAACCGCTGCCGCGCCGCGCTGCCGTGCCGCGCTGCCGAACCGCTGCCGTGCCGCGCTGCCGTGAAAGCGTGCCGAAAAGGACCTGTATTCTGGCCACGGCGCCCGATCTCGTCGGAGCATCCGCTCGACTTGGCCGGGGCCAATGGTTCCCGCTGAGTGTGACGGAACCAGCAACGATGAGGCAGGTGAACCATCGACACGATCACGCCGGGCGCCGTGCACCGGCGTTGGGGTTACCTCGGCCTCGTCTTTCTCGGCGGAACTGTGGGCACCGCGCTCCGCGAGGTAGTCACACTCGCGCTGCCCCCCGTTGATCTCGCCGCCGGGGCTCGACTGCCGCTGACCACCCTCGGCATCAACCTGCTCGGTGCCTTGCTGCTCGGGCTGCTCCTCGAGGCCCTCGCGCGTCGCGGAACCGACGATGGCCGCCGCCGCACCGTGCGCCTGCTGCTTGGCACCGGACTGCTCGGCGGATTCACCACCTACAGCGCCCTTGCAACCGACAGCGCTTTTTTGCTGCAGGATGGTGCGACCGGAGTGGCCATTGCCTATGGCCTTGGTTCCGTTCTGTTCGGTGGCGTCGCCACCTGGCTCGGCATCCTGATCGGTGCGGCGCTGCACCGGCGCACGCACGACGGCCCCGCAGTCGCTGGGGAGGAGACCGCATGACTCCTCTCCTGTTCCTGGCAATCGCCGCGGCCGGCGGCGCGGGCGCGGCCGCCCGGTTCCTTCTCGACGGCGTCGTGCGATCCCGGCTGGGTGACGCGTTCCCGTTCGGAACGATGATCATCAACGTGGGCGGCTCGCTGCTGCTCGGGCTCGTTACCGGCCTGGCAATGAACCACCTGCTCGCTCCTGAGTGGAGCCTCGTGCTCGGTGCCGGTCTGCTGGGCGGCTACACGACCTTCAGCACGGCCAGCTTCGAAACCGTGCGGCTAATCCAGGCGCGCCGTTACCGGGCGGCGTTACTGCATGGAATCGGCATGCTCGGGGTGTCCGTGGCCGCTGCCGCGCTCGGCCTCTGGCTTGGGCTCGGGCTCGGGCTCGGGCCGGGCTAGCACGGCGGGGCCGGCGTACACGCCCCGGAACGTGGAGCGAAGGTGAATGCTCATTGGGGCTCGTCGAAGTACAGGTGGGCGTGCAGTCGGCAGCCGGGATTGAATTCGGCACTGCAGTGCGGGCAGCGATCGACTCGGTGATACTCGAAGATGCTGAGCTGGCGCTGGCATGCACCGCACAAGATTGCGAGCTCCGTCCACTGGACGTGCGGCCACCGCCGGGTCGTGTGCGGTGTGGGTTCGCGCCGCACGGCCTCGTCGTGGCACTGGAAGCACGGGTAATACCGTCGGCAGCAGGCAAATTTGATCGCCACGATGTCGCGCTCCGAGTGATAGTGGATGCAGCGGGTCGCCGCATCGAGAACCGCCCCGTACACGGTCGGCACGCCCATTCCCGTCACGCCCATTTCCGCTGGGGCCGTTTCGTCAGAATCGCTCATCACAACGCGCGCGGCTACTTGGCGGGCGCAGCGGTCAGCTGTGCGGTGACAAATGCTTCGAAGGCGGCGGGGTCGGAAAACGAGCCGGTGTAGCTCACGCCGTTCACCAGCACTGTGGGTGTTCCCTTGATATTTTCAATGTCGGAGTTGGGGATCGGCCCCGCGAGCGCACGCTGCGTCGACGCTTCGACCCAGCCGGCATAGGTTTGGTCGGTGATGCAGCTGGCGACACCGCTGGACGTCACCCCGGATCCCTGGGCGAGGCTTACAAGTTCGGCGTTCGTGCGGCCGCTTGAATTCTCGGAGGGTTGACCGGCGAACATTGCCGTATTGAACGCCAGAAAGTTGTTGGGGTCGTAGTCGGCCACGCAGGCGGCCGCATTCGCGGCTCGCGTGGCGTACTTGGTGCCCGACGAGAGGCGGTCGAGAATCGAGATCGGGTGGATTTCGACCGTGGCATTGCCGGCGGTCACCCAGTCGGTGATCTGCTTGCCGTTGGTGGCCTCGAAGTTGCCACAGATCGGGCACAGGTAGTCGAGGTACAGCACAATATTGGCCGTGTCGGTCAGGGCGGTCTGGTCGGTCGCGATGGGATCGGCGTCGGCGGCGAGGGCGACCGTCGTGGCGGCGGAGACCGTGGCGCCGTCGCTGCCGAGCAGGATGCCATCGCTGGCCATGTTGGCCGGGCCCGATGCTGCAGGGGCATTCACGTTGTTCACGATGGCGAGGGTCACGATGGTGACGACGGCGAGCAGGCCGATACCGATGCCGCCGCGTAGGAAGAGGCGACGGCGCTTAGTCCGTTTGGCTTGTTCGACCCGCAGCAGTCGAGCATGTTCGCGGGCTTCCTCGCGGCGGTCTTTCTTCGGCGGACGGGCCTGACCGGAAGTGCTCATGCGGGAGTTCACCATTCGTTCGATGCAATGCCGCCGGAGCGGCCGTTGCCTACGACGTTAGCGGCCCCGCCTAACGGTCCGGTTCCAACTGGCTGAAAGCTGACTGGGAGCTGTGCTCTGCCCGTTCGGATGCGGGCAGAGTACAGCAGAAGGTCGGCCAGTGCGCAGTGCGCAGTGCGGATTCGGCTGGTCAGCGGCGCGTGCTGAACGCCGCATCGAAGGCATCCGTCGGCGCGTCGAAAGCGAGCGCCCGCACGAAGGCGAGCGCTTCGGGTGCGCCGACCAGTCGATCCATGCCGGCGTCCTCCCACTCCACCGAGAGCGGACCGTCGTAGCCGATGGTGTTGAGCATGCGGAAGCTGTCTGCCCACGGCACGTCGCCGTGGCCGGTCGAGATGAAATCCCAGCCGCGGCGAGGGTCGGCCCAGGCCAGCAGCGAGCCGAGGCGGCCGTTTCGACCATTATGCAGGCGCTTCTTCGTGTCTTTGCAGTCGACGTGGTAGATGCGGTCTTGAAAGTCCCAGAGAAAGCTGACCGGGTCGAGGTCTTGCCAGACGAAGTGGCTCGGGTCCCAGTTCAGGCCGAACGCGGGTCGGTGCCCGATGGCTTCGAGGGTGCGCACCGTCGTCCAATAATCGAAGGCGATCTCACTCGGGTGTACCTCATGGGCGAAGCGCACGCCGACCTCGTCGAACACGTCGAGAATTGGGTTCCACCGGTCGGCGAAGTCCTGGTAGCCGGCATCAATGAGTTCTTGCGACACCGGCGGGAACATGGCCACGTACTTCCAGATCGATGAGCCGGTAAACCCGATGACCGTTTTCACGCCGAGCTTCGCGGCGAGCCGGGCGGTGTTCTTCATCTCCTCGGCGGCGCGCTGGCGCACGCCCTCCGCATCGCCGTCGCCCCAGATCGAGTCGGGCAGGATATCGCGGTGCCGCTGGTCGATCGGATCGTCGCAGACGGCCTGGCCTTTGAGGTGATTGGAGATGGCCCACACCTTCAGGTCGTACTTCTCGAGCACGGCCAGCTTGCCGGCGACATAGTCCGCGTCGTTCCACCGATTCGGGTCGAGATGGTCGCCCCAACACGCGATCTCCAGCCCGTCGTAGCCCCAGCCGGAAGCGAGCCGCGCTACTTCTTCGAAGGGAAGGTCGGCCCACTGGCCGGTGAACAGGGTGATTGGGCGGGGCATGAGTTCTCCTATTTCTGTGAGGTGAGTACGCGTGCGAGGGTGGGCGTCCAGGCGCTTCCATTGTCGGAACTGGCCTCCACGGCAGCGAGCACCTGCTGGACCTGCAAGCCGTCGGCGAACGACGGGGTCGGTTGCACGCCGGCCGCGACGGCCTCGACGAAGTCCCTGGCCTGATGGGTGAAACCGTGCTCGTAGCCGAGCGTATGCCCGGGGGGCCACCAGGCGGCCAGATACGGATGCTGCGGCTCGGTGACCAGAATTTTGGTGAACCCCTGCTGGCCGTTCGCGGTGGTGCCGTCGAAGAAGCTCAGGGCGTTGAGGTCTTCCAGGTCGAACGAGATCGCGCCCAAGGAGCCGGCCACCTCGATGCGGAAGGAATTCTTGCGTCCGGTGCTGAAACGCGTGGCCTCGAAGCTGCCCAGCGCGCCGCCCTCGAACCGACCCGTGAACAGGGCCAGATCGTCGACCGTCACGGGACCATGCTCGGTGGTGCCCGTACCCGAGAGTCCCTGCCGGAGGCCCAGAAGCGGGCGTTCGGCCACGATCGTCTCGATGATGCCCGAAACGCTCACGAGCCGTTGGCCGGTGATGAACTGGGCGAGATCGATGGCGTGGGCGCCGATATCGCCAAGCGCCCCGGAGCCGGCGAGCTCCTTCTGCAGGCGCCAGGTGAGCGGGGACTGCGGGTCGACGAGCCAATCCTGCAGGTAGTTCACCCGCACCTGGCGAATATCGCCGATCTTGCCGGCGGCGACAAAATCGCGGGCGAGTGTGGCTGCCGGGATTCGCCGATAGGTGAACCCGACCATGGCATACACGCCCAGGTCGAAGGCGCGAGCGGCGGCATCCGTCATCGCCTCGGCCTCGGCAACCGTGTTCGCGAGTGGTTTTTCGCACATTACATGTTTGCCGGCGTCGAGGGCGGCGATCGCGATCTCGGCGTGCGAGGTGCCCGGGGTGACGATGTCGATCACGTCGATATCCGGCCGGTCGATCACGGTCCGCCAGTCGGTGGAGGATTCGGCCCAGCCCCAGCGTTTAGCGGCCTCGTTGGCGCGAGCGGCGTCGCGCCCCACGAGAACACTCATCTCGGGCTGCGCTGCCAGGTCGAAGAAGCGGGGGGCGACGCGCCAGCCTTGGGAGTGCGCGGCGCCCATGAACCCGTGGCCGATCAGTGCGACGCGAAGCGGTGCGCTCATGTGAACTCTTTTCCTGTTGATGGTCACGGGGAGCACGACTCGCGTGCTCCCCGTGAAACGCGCCTGTGGTGCTTAGGACTCGAAGGCGGTCGGCAGGTACTTCTCCACGTTCTCACTGGTCACCACGGGGGCGTTCAGCACGATCCGGCTGGGGATCTCCACCTCGACGAGGTCGCTCATGGCTTTCTCCTGCACGAGCAGGCGGGCCAGGCGGATGCCGTCGGCTGCCTGGGTGGACGGATACACCACGGTGGCCTTCATCACGCTGTCGCCGGCCTGGATCAGGCGCATGGCGTTAGCGGATCCGGCGCCGCCGACCATGATGAACTCGTCGCGTCCGGCGGCGTCGATGGCCGCAAGCACGCCGATTCCCTGATCATCGTCGTGGTTCCAAAGCGCGTCGATCTTCGGGGCGGCGGCGAGCAACTGGCTCGTGGTGGCCTCGCCGCCCGCCACGGTGAAGTTGGCGGAGACGCGGTTGGTGACGGACAGTCCGCAATCGGAGAGCGCCTTCGCGAAGCCGGCGCTGCGTTCCTGGGTGAGCGGGAGGGAATCGATGCCGGCGATCTCGGCGACCACGGCGTCGGGGTTATCGCCGAGTTCCTCGCAGATGTAGGTGCCGGCGCTGACGCCCATTCCGTAGTTGTCGCCGAGGATGGTGGCGCGGGCGGCGAAGGTGCTCGAAAATTCCCGGTCCACGTTGATCACCGGGATGCCGGCCTCCATGGCGCGGATGGCCACCTGCGTCAGTGCGGCGCCGTCGGTGGGCAGCAGCACGATGGCATCGACTTTATCGTTGATGAAGGTTTCGACCTGGCTGATCTGCAGGTTGGCATCGTCGGTTCCCTCGGCGATATCGAGGTCGATGTCGGGGTACTTTGCCGCTTCGGCGATCGCCGCGTTGTTGATCGCGCCGAGCCAGCCGTGGTCGGAGGCTGGGCCCGAATAGCCGATGGTGATGCTGTCGCCCTGGGCTTCGTTGCCCTCGACGCTCGCGTTCGTGGGCTGGGCGTTCGTGGTTGCGCCGCCCGCGGTGCAACCGGTGATGAGGCCGACGACGGCCAGCGAGGTGCCGGCGGCGAAAAGAATTCTGCGACGGACAGTGCGTGGTGCAAGCATGTGTTTCCCTCTGGCTCGGTAATTGCTGCGGTAGTAGGAATGGCGCTGTGATGGCGGCCAGCGACGGATGCGGAGCAATTGTCGATCAGTTGAGGTGTGGTCGACGCTGACGAGTTGAACGATAGCAGATGATGACGGTTCGCATGCAACTTATTGCTGTTGATCGACGTAAGTGCCATCGTTGTGTTAGATTTTCCGCATGATCACTGTCGACCATTTCGCACCATTACTCGAAGTGCGCGGGCTGAGAAAGAGTTTTGCCGGCGTAAAGGCCCTCCAAGGCGTCGATCTCGTCGTGCGACCCGGCGAGGTGCACTGCGTGCTCGGCCAGAACGGCGCGGGAAAATCCACCCTCATCAAGACGCTGTCCGGTGCCTACCAGCCCGACTCCGGTGAGATCTTCTGGCAGGGTAACCCGGTCACCATCGGTGGCCCGGTGGCCGCCCTCGAACTCGGCATCGCCACCATGTACCAGGAACTCGACGTGGTCGACGGCCTCACGATCGCGGAGAACGTCTTTCTCGGCCACGAGCAAGCCACGGGCGGGTTGCTTCACGTAGCTTCGGCCAATGCCCGAACCGAGCAAATCCTCTCCCGCCTCGGTCACGGCGAAATCTCGCCGCGCATGGAGGTCGGCCAGCTCTCGGCGGCGAACAAGCAGATCGTGAGCATGGCCCGGGCGCTCAGCCGGGACACACGGCTGATCATCATGGACGAACCCAGTGCGGTGCTCGATTCCCAGGAGGTGGAGAATCTGTTCCGCGTCGTCGCCGAGCTCACCGCCCAGGGCATCGCCGTGGTCTACATCTCCCATCGACTCGCCGAAATTCGACGCATCGGCGACCGCATCACCGTGATCAAGGACGGCAAGAGCACGGCCAACGGCTTGAGCGTGGCCGACACGTCTACTCCCGAACTCATCCGTCTGATGACAGGCCGCGACGTGACCAACATTTTTCCGGCCGCCACGCCGATCGCAGCGGATGCGCCGGTGGTGCTGGCCTGCGACCGGCTCGGAGTGCGCGGCGTGTTCAGCAATGTCTCCCTCGAGGTGCGGGCGGGGGAGGTCGTGGGGCTCGCCGGGCTCGTGGGATCGGGCCGCTCCGAAATTCTGGAGGCGATTTACGGCGCTCGCCGGAGCACGAGCGGCACCGTGACCGTGAACGGCACCGTCCTGCGCGCCGGCTCGGTTGAGGCCGCGGTGGGCGCGGGCATCGGGCTGTCTCCCGAAGAACGCAAGAGCCAGGGGCTGATCCTCGACGAACCAATCTTCAAGAATGTCACGCTGTCGTCGTTCGGGCGCTTCGCCCGCGGCGGGTTCCTCAACGAGCGGCGCGAGCGCCAAGCCGCGCGGGAGCAGATCGAAGCGCTCGAGCTACGGCCGGCCGATCCCGACCTGGTGACGCGAACGCTCTCGGGTGGAAACCAGCAGAAAATCCTGCTCGCCCGCTGGCTTGTGCACGGTACCGCGGTGCTCCTGCTCGACGAACCGACCCGAGGAGTGGACGTCGGTGCCCGCGCCGAGATCTACGGTCTCATTCGGCGTCTCGCCGAAGCCGGAACCGCCATCATCGTGGTGTCGAGCGAGATCGACGAGGTGCTCGGCCTGGCCGACCGCGTGCTGGTCATCAGCGACGGCGAGGTTCTCACCACTACCAATTCCAACGAAATCGACGAGCCCGGTGTGCTCGATCTGGTCATGAGAGGAAGTGCCGCATGAGCGAGCAAATCACCCAGGCGGCCCCGCCGATCCCGCAGACACACGTAGCCCCGCCCGGACGCCTGAAACGGGCGCTGGGCGGCTCGGTGGGCCGCAACCTCGGGCTGGTCATCGCCTTCGCGCTGCTGTTCCTGGTGGGAACCCTCACGGCGGGCGACCGGTTCGCCAGCTTCGACAACTTCGTCACCATCATCCGCTTCGCCTCGATCGTCGGCGTGGTCTGCGTCGGAATGACCTTCGTGATCACGGCCGGGGGCATCGACCTGTCGGTGGGTTCGGTGGTGGGCCTGTCGAGCGTGGTGGCGAGCCTCACCGCGGTGCAGCTCGCCTCCGCCCAGTCGTCCTGGCTGCTGATCGTCGTGGTCGCGCTGGCCGTCGGTACCCTGGCCGGCTTCGTGAACGGCGTGGTGATTGCGTACGGCGGCGTCGTGGCCTTCATGGCGACGCTCGCCATGCTCGTGGGCGCGCGCGGCCTGGCCGAACTCATCTCGAACCGGTCGACGCAGATCGTGAACAACCAGGGATTCCTGGATTTCTTCCGCGCCGACCTGCTCGGGGTGCCGATCTTGATCTGGATCTTCGTGGTCGTGGCGGCGGCGGGCTGGGTGCTGCTCAACCGCACCACCTTCGGTCGACGGACAGTGGCCGTCGGCGGCAATGCGGAAGCGAGCCGCCTCGCCGGCATCAAGGTGAAGCGCCACATGGTGTACGTCTACATGCTCTCGGGCCTCACCGCCGGCATCGCCGGGGTGATGTTCCTCGGCCGCACCACGGTTGGTACCTCGACTCACGGCACGCTCCTCGAACTCGACGTGATCGCCGCCGTCGTGGTGGGCGGTACGCTGCTGATCGGCGGCCGCGGCACCATCGTGGGATCCGTGCTCGGGATTCTCATTTTCAGCACGCTCACCAACGTCTTCACCCAGAACAACCTTTCGACCTCGGTGCAGAACGTGGCGAAGGGCGTCATCATCGTGGCCGCCGTGCTGTTGCAACAGCGTTTCGCCTCCCGCGGCAGCCGCAGCAAGTGACCGGACCGGGCAGCAGGACGCCGGTCGTCTTCGATGATGGAATCGCCGAGACCGCCCTGCCGCACGGCGCCCAGGTCGAGACGGAGGTGCTGATCGTCGGGTCGGGCCCGGCCGGATCCGCCGCGGCACTGTTCCTCTCCACTCTCGGCGTCGCCAACATGATGATCACCAAGTACCGGTGGACGGCGAACACGCCGCGCGCCCACATCACCAACCAGCGCACGATGGAGATCTTTCGCGACGTCGGCATTGACGACGCGGTGCGGGCCGAGTCGACACCGAACGAGCTGATGGGTGACACGGTGTTCTGCACATCGATTGCCGGCGAGGAACTCGGCCGCATCCTCACCTTCGGTACGCACCCAGCCCGCCACGCGGACTACGAACTGGCCTCACCGGCCAGCACCTGTGACATTCCGCAGACTTACCTCGAGCCGATCCTGGTGAAGAACGCCACGACGCGGGGAACCCAAACCAGGTTCTCGACGGAGTATCTCTCCCACGTGCAGGATGCGGAGGGGGTGAGCGTGCGCGTACTGGACCGGCTCACGGGAGCCGAGTTCAGCATCCGTGCGAAGTATCTGATCGGCGCCGACGGAGCACGGTCCCAGGTCGCTGCCGATATCGACCTGCCGATGGAGGGGGAGATGGATATCGCCGGATCGATGAACATCACCTTCACCGCCGACATCACGCCCTTCGTCGAGCATCGCCCCTCGGTGCTCTATTGGGTGGTGCAACCCGGGTCCAACATCGGCGGTATCGGCACGGGCCTGGTGCGCATGATCCGGCCGTGGAACGAGTGGCTTGTGGTGTGGGGTTACGACATCTCGCAAGAAGCGCCCGTGATTGATGAGGCCGCCGCTACGCAGATCGTGCGGAACCTGCTCGGCCTCCCCGACCTCGAGGTGGAGATCACCGGAACGTCGCTGTGGGGCAACAACGCCCAGTACGCCACGAGGCTGCAGCGGGGGAGGGTGTTCTGCGTGGGAGACGCGGTGCACAAGCATCCGCCGAGCAATGGGTTGGGGTCGAACACCTCCATTCAGGATTCGTACAACCTGGCCTGGAAGCTTGCCGCCGTGCTCGCCGGTACAGCGGGCCCCGACCTGCTGGAAACTTATTCCACGGAGCGCGCCCCGGTGGCCAGGCAGATCGTACTGCGCGCGAACAAGTCGGCCCGCGAGTTCGGCCAACTGTTCGACGCGCTCGGCGTGACCACGGCGCGCACCGAATCGGAGATGATCGAGATGATCGAGGAACGCAAGGCGAACACCCCGGCGGGCGCAGCCAAACGGCAGGCCATCCAGGCCGCTATGGAGGTCAAGGACTACGAGTTCAATGCCCACGGCGTTGAGGTCGGGCAGTTCTATGAATCGACCGCCATCGTCGGCGACGGCTCGCGACGCCGGGAACCCGAGCGCGATCCCGAACTGTACTACCAGGCCTCGACCGTGCCGGGATCGCGCCTGCCGCACGCCTGGGTAGGGGACAGCGTGCACAAGATCTCGACCCACGATCTCGCCCCCTTCTCGCAGTTCACGCTCATCACCGGCATCACCGGATCAGCCTGGGCGGAGGCCGCGGCGCGCGTCGGTGAGCGGCTCGGCGTCAAGCTCGAAACCGTGATCATCGGCCCTGGTCAGCCCGTCACCGACCTGTACTTCGACTGGGCCAGGCTGCGCGAGGTGGCCGAGGACGGTGTCGTGCTCGTGCGCCCCGACAAACACATCGGCTGGCGGTCGTACCGGCTCGCCGAACATCCGGAAGAGGCCGTGTTCACGGCGATGACAGAGATGCTCAGCCGCGCCGACAGCCGCGTCTTTGCCGGGCAGTCGGCATGAGCCGCGCATGATGACCCCGGATGCCTTCGCCCGTCTCGTGCGCCTCCCCGCAGCACTCACCGCGCCCGGCGATACGCTGGCGGGGGCCGCTGCCTCCGGCCGCTCCCTCGGCCCGCACACCGTTCTGCTTCCGCTGTGCTCGACCCTCATCTACTGGGCGGGCATGGCACTAAACGATTACGCCGACCGGGCACTTGACGCGGTGGAGCGCCCGGAACGACCGATTCCGGCCGGCGATGTGACACCCGCCGAGGCCCTCGCTGTGGCGATCGTTCTCACCACGGCCGGCGTCGGCATTGCCGCGTTGAGCGGCGGACGGCGGGCCCTCGCGGTCGCGCTCCCACTGGCCGCAAGCGTCTGGGCCTACGACCTGGTGTTCAAATCCACCCCGTTCGGCCCGGTCTCGATGGCGGCCACCCGATTGCTCGACGTGCTGCTCGGCGCCGGTTCGGTACCGGCAGCACTGCCGGCGGCGCTCACCGTGTTCACCCACACCCTCGGCACCACCACCCTCAGTCGCGACGAAGTGCACGGATCCGAGAGCGGCGTGGTGGGTACCCTGGCCGTCGTGGGCACGACCGGCGCCGCTGTGATGGCCGCTTTCGGCCGAGTTCGGCAACCTGATAACAAATGGCTGCCCCGGGTCGTCGGGGCCGCCCTCGCGACCGTCTACCTCGGCACCGTTGCCCCTGCCCAACTCCGCGCTCGGAACACACGCGCCGCCGCCGACGTGCGCCGAGCGGTCGGAGCCTCGGTCATCGGCACGATCGGCCTGCAGGCGGCGCTGATCGCGCGGTCCGGTGCAGTGGGCACCGGCCTGGCCGTCGCAGCCCTGTTGCCGCTTGGCCGGCGCCTCACCCGGAGGGTGTCAGCCACATGAGCGTCGCAACGCCCCAGACCACGGGGGCGCACCAGTGAGCGGCACCGCCTTGCACGACCACCTGACCGACGCCGGTTCGCTCTGGCTGGAATCTGCACGGGTCGACGTTGAGCATCATCCGGCAGCGATCACTCGGTACTTCCCAGCGGTGTCCCGGCGCTGTGGGCGCGCCCCACTCCGGCACGATGATGTGCAGGGCCTGCGCTACGGCACCGTCGACGATGCGGCTCGCGGCGTACTTCTGGGCGCACTCGCCGGTGCGGCCCGCGTCGATCTTCTGGATGACCTGTATCGTCACGGCGATGCCGGCGAGAAACGCGGAGTGCTGCGCGGGCTGCACCCGCTCGATGATCCCAACGTTTCGCCCGGTTCTGGCATCGGTTCGAAACTCCTGACACTCGTCGAGGACGCGCTCCGTACCAATGATGTGCGCCTGATCGCCGCTGCCCTGCAACCGTATGGCGCGCACCACCTCGGCCTCGAGGCGTACCGCCACGCCGTCGTCAAGTGCGTCTTCATGGGTATTCCCTTGCTCGTGATCGCGAATCTCACCACACGCCAGGATGCCGAACTCGCCCGGATGCTCGTCGACCTCGCCCACGAACGCAACGCAGCCGGTCGCGATATTCCCGCCGATATCACCGCAGTGGTCGCCGCGTTTCCCGAGTGCCTGGACCGTACGGACCTCCCGATGGCCCTGCTCAGCGAACTGCTGACCGCCAACCACATCCATAAGGAATAAGGACCACACATGCGCATCATGGACCCGCACATTCACATGAGTTCCCGCACGACCACCGACTACGAGGCCATGTACGCGGCGGGGGTGCGCGCGGTCGTCGAGCCGGCCTTCTGGCTCGGCCAGCCGCGGTCGAGTGTCGCGTCGTTCATCGATTACTTCGACGCCCTGGTCGGTTGGGAACCGTTCCGGGCCAGCCAGTTCGGTATCCGCCACTTCTGCACGATCGGGCTCAACCCCAAGGAGGCCGGCGACCCGCGCCTGACCGGCGTGCTCGACATTCTGCCGCGTTACCTCGAGAAGGACGGCGTCGTCGCCGTGGGTGAACTCGGGTACGACTCGATGACCCCGGAGGAAGACCGCGCCTTCGCCGCCCAGCTCGCGCTCGCCGTGGCCCACGAACTCCCCGCGCTCGTGCACACCCCGCACCGCGACAAGGTCGCCGGCACCCGCCGCACCCTCGACGTGGTGCGGGAGAGTGGCATCGCGCCCGGCATGGTCGTCGTCGACCACCTCAACGAGGTCACCGTGCACGAGGTCGTCGATTCCGGCTGCTGGATGGGCTTCAGCATCTACCCCGACACCAAGATGGACCCCACCCGCATGGTCGCCGTGTTGAAAGACGTGGGGCTCGACCGCGTGCTCGTCAACTCGGCCGCCGACTGGGGGCGCAGCGACCCTCTCACCACGCTGCATACCGGTGAGGCCATGCTCGCCGCCGGTTTCGACGACGACGATGTCGACCGCATCCTCTGGCGCAACCCGGTGGAGTTCTTCGGTCAGAGTGGTCGCCTCGACCTCGATGAGCAAAGCGACACAACGGATGCTGCGGTGCCGGCCGAATTCGGCGGCAACTCCATCATGCGGGGCGCCCGCGCATGACCAGCCCTCCAGCCGAGACGCAGAACGGGCCCACTCCGTTGCTCGTCATCGATGTCGCCGGGCTCACCCCGCGGTTGCTCATGGTGATGCCGCACCTGCAGGGCGTCGCGGCCAGCGGCTTTTCGGCCGAGCTCGGCACCGTACTGCCCGCCGTGACGTGCTCGGCGCAGTCCACCTTTCTCACCGGGCTCACGCCGGCCGAACACGGGATCGTGGGCAACGGCTGGTACCTGCGCGATATCGGTGAGGTCAACCTCTGGCGCCAGCACAATCGGCTGGTCGGCGGCGAGAAGGTCTGGGAGACGGCCCGCCGCACGAATCCCGGCTACCGGGTGGCGAACGTGTGCTGGTGGTATGCCATGGGCGCCACGACCGACGTCACGATCACCCCGCGCCCCGTCTATCACGCCGACGGACGCAAGAGCCCGGATGCCTACATCCGTCCACCCGAACTGCACGACGCACTCGTGGCCAAGCTCGGAGCGTTCCCACTCTTCACCTACTGGGGACCGACCGCGGGCCTGGCCTCCTCGCGCTGGATCGTGGGCGCGGCCCGGCACGTGCTGCCACAGCACGACCTCACGCTCGTTTACGTGCCGCACCTCGACTACGACCTGCAACGCTTCGGCCCCGACGATCCGCGCTCCATCAACGCCGCACGAGAACTCGACGCGGTGCTGGCGCCGCTGCTCGACGATGCCGCCCGGCTCGGCGTGACCATCGTGGTACTCAGCGAATACGGCATCACGAACGTCGACCAGCCCGTCGACGTGAACCGCATGCTGCGCCGAGAAGGCTTACTCGAGGTGCACCAGAACGCGAGCGGAGAACTGCTCGACCCCTGGACGAGCCGGGCATTCGCGGTCGCCGACCACCAGCTCGCGCACGTCTATGTGCAGGACGTCGCCGATGTGCCGCGCGTGCGCGCGCTGCTCGAAGCGCTGCCGGGCGTGGAGGAGGTGCTCGACACTGAAGGGCAGGCCCGCTACGGCCTCGACCACGAGCGGAGCGGCGAGCTCGTGGCCATAGCGCAGAAGCAGGCGTGGTTCACCTACTATTACTGGCTCGACGACGCCCGGGCGCCCGACTTCGCGCGGGGAGTGGAGATTCACAAGAAGCCCGGCTACGATCCCGCCGAGCTATTTTTCGACCCCGACGACCGTTTCGTCAAACTGCGGGCCGCCCGTAACCTCGCAAAAAAGAAGGTCGGGCTGCGCTACGCCATGGACGTAGTGCCGCTGGATCCCTCC
Source organism: Cryobacterium sp. Hb1 (assembly GCF_004403585.1). Classification (NCBI taxonomy): domain Bacteria; kingdom Bacillati; phylum Actinomycetota; class Actinomycetes; order Micrococcales; family Microbacteriaceae; genus Cryobacterium; species Cryobacterium sp. Hb1. The sequence continues at coordinate 14,290 of NZ_SOHI01000006.1, forward strand.
TGCGTACGCGGTTCTCACGGGCGCCTGCCGGAGCGTGCTGCCGACGGTCCCGTATTGCTCTGCTCCGACCCGGCGGCCGCCAGGGGCAGCATCGCCGCCACCGAGGTGCGTGACCTGCTTCTGCAGCTCGCCGGCCTGAAACAGGGCGCCCCGGTGAACGGCTGACCCGCCGAGCACGCCGCAACACCGAGCACGCCGCAACACCGAGCACACCGCAACGCCGAGCACACACGACAACGGCGCCCCCTCGCAGGGGCGCCGTTGTCGTGTGTGGCGGCTAGAAGCGCACGTTCCGCAGGTAGTTGTAACCCACTTCTGCGCTCTGCAGCGGGGTCACGTCAGGCTGGTCGTTCTCGACCGCATACAGCTTCACCGGGTGGGCGTCGAAGATGCGGGCGAAGTCGATCGTGCCGGTGCCGAGATCGGCGAATCCGCCGGCCGCGTCGCGGTCCTTCACGTGGTACTCGAGCACCTTCTGCGGGGCATCCTTGATCACGTCGATCGCGAACTGCACCGGGTCAGGCGCTCCGACACCGACTCCACCCGTCACGGCCCAATACAGGTCCACCTCGAGGTGCACGAGTTTCGGGTCGAGCCGGGTCGTGAAGATGTCCCACGGGGTGAGCCCGCCACCGAGGTCGGTCGTGAACTCGTGGGCGTGGTTGTGGTACCCGTACTTGATCCCCGCAGCCTGGGCAACGGATGCCTCGGCGTTCATCTGGTCAGCCCACAGGCGCCAGTCGTCGGCCACGCTCGAGGCCAGATAGGGAACATTCAGGTATGTCTGCCCCAGCGTCACTGCGCCGGCGATCTTGGACTGCAACGCCGCTGGCGAGCCGCTGATACCGTCGTGGCTTGAGCTCGGCGTGATGCCGAGCTCGTCGAGGTAGGCGCGCATGGCCGCCGGAGTGCGGCCGTAGAGACCGGCAAGTTCTACCTTGGTATATCCGTAGTCCGCGAGCGCTTCGAAGGTAGCGTCAACGCCGTCGCCCTTCATGATCGACCGAAGCGTGTACAGCTGGATGCTGATCAGCCCCGGCGGCACCTTGCGACCCTGACCCGGCTTGCCTCCTAAGCCTGCTTTGGCAGAGTTCAGGCCGGGGGCGGCCATGGCCGAGTTTGCGCCGGCGACGGCGAGGCCGGCCCCCGCTCCCGCCGTCAGTGCGCCGCGCAAAAAGTTGCGGCGGTTGAGATTTTTCCTGCCGTCGAGCGATTTGTTAAGTTCTCTCGCTCCGTCAAATCCGAAACACATGTGATTACCTTTCGTGGGTAGTTTTTTCTGAGACAGAACTAGTTCGAGCGCAGCGCAACCTCGGCGCTGCCGGTGAGCGGTCCTGAGGAGTCGCCGCCGGCATCCGTGTATGAGGCGTTGAAGACCCCGGACAGGTCATCGGTCTCCGGGTTGTGGCCGGAGGGGACCGTGGTGGTGATGGTTCCCGAGCAGCCGCCTGCGGTGGTGATCGGGTGGCCGTGCGAGTCGTGGCCCAGAATGTAGGTCACGGTCACGAGCGAGCAGTCCACCGGCTGGTCATCGGTGACCAGGACTTCGTAGGCCACCGTGTCGCCGAATTGGAAGTCCTGGCCCACTGCGGGGGTGACGAAGGTCACGACCGGAGCCTGGTTGCCCACCTCGATCTCCACCTCTGCGGAGGCGTAGCGTCCTCGATCCTTGCCACCGGAATCCGTCACCTGCAGTGAAGCCGTGAAGGCGCCATCCGTCTCGTAGGTATGGGTGGGGTGCTGCTCGAGGGAGTCGACGACCCCGTCGGACTCGAAGTCCCAGGCGTAGCTGAGCTTGTCGCCTTCGGGATCGGTGGTGCCTGCACTGGAGAACTCCACGGTGAGCGGCGAGGCGCCAGTGGTCGGCGTGGCCGAGGCCATAGGGAGGGGCGAGCGGTTGCCCATTTCGCCCACGAAGTCGATGCGCGAGAGCTGCGCGCCGGGGTTCTGCGCGAAGTACCCGTCGCCGTATTCGAGAACGTAGAGTGCGCCGTTGGGGCCGAACTCCATGTCGATCGGGTTGTCGACGATGATCGAATCCACGACGGCTTCGATCTTCGTCAGCTCACCGTCGGTGAGGGTCATGCCCTTGATGTAGTCGCGAGTCCACTCGTACATCATCGACATGCCGTCGTAGTACTCGGGCCAGGCAACGGATGCCTTACCCTTCGACGCCTTTTTGTCGAAGTCATACGCGGGGCCGGCCATCGGACCGATGCCACCGGTCTCGAGCTCCGGGAACTCGGCGGACAACCCGTAGCCGTACCAAACTTCGGGCTGGGCAACGGGAGGCAACTCTCGCAGGCCGGTGTTGCGTGGCGAGTCGTTCACGGGAGCTGCGCAGTCAAACGTTTCGCCGGAGACGCCGGTGGTGAAGTCGAAGTCCACATACGGCAACTCGGCGGTGGCGCAGTATGGCCAGCCGTAGTTTGCCGCTTCGGTGATACTCGTCCACTTGCCAGTGCCGGCCGGGCCGCGCAGGGGATCGGCGGTCCGGGAATCCGGGGAGTAGTCGCCAACGTACAGCTCGCCGGTCTTCTGGTTGAGCTCAATGCGGAACGGGTTGCGCATGCCCATCACGTAGATTTCCGGGCGGGTGAGATCGGTGCCCGGGGCGAATAGGTTGCCGTTTGGTATCGTGTAGCCGCCCTCGGCACCCGGGGTGATGCGCAGAATCTTGCCGCGCAGGTCATTCGTGTTGGCTGCACTGCGCTGGGCGTCGAATGCGGGATTGCTCTCAATTCGCTCGTCGATCGGTACGAAGCCGTCGGAGGAGAACGGGTTCGAATCGTCGCCGGTGGAGAGGTAGAGGTTGCCGGCCGCGTCGAAGACGATGTCTCCGCCCACGTGGCAGCAGATGCCGCGATCCACGTCGACATCGAGGATCTTCTGCTCGCTCGCAAGGTCGAAGACGGCACCGTCGAATTGGAATCGCGAGAGGGTGATCGAGCCCTTGAACGGGGCGAAGTCCTGTGCCGAGCCGGTGATCGGGGCGTCGCCCTCGTTCACGCCAACGGTTGCGGGGTCGTCGACCGGAGTATTCAGCGGTGCGGAGTAGTACAGGTAGATCCAGTTATTTCCTGTCGTGCCGAACTTCGGGTCCAGGGCGATGCTCTGCAGCCCCTCTTCGTCGTGCTGGTACACCTCGAGTGACGCGGCGAGGGTGTTGAGTCCGGTTTGCGCGTCGTTGAGCCAGATATCACCGGCGCGGGTGGTGTGCAGCACGTCGTTGTTGGGCAGCACAGCCAGGTCGAGCGGCTCGCCCGGCGTGGCGTCGAGGGTGACCTTCTGAAAGCTTGAGTCCGCGGGAGCTGCCGGGGTGGGTGTGTCGGGTGTACCCGGGGGCGCTTGGTCCCCCGGGGCTGCCAGTGCCGGCGTCGCGGTGAGGGCAGCGACTACAAGGGTGGCCATCGCCGCCCCCGCAGTCAGTCGAAGTCCGTGCTTCGTTCGCATATCTGGTTTCTCCTCGTTGAGATCAGGGCGCAACTCTCAGGTGAGCGGGGCCGGTGTCGCCACGGTATGGGAATACTTCGGTGTTTGAATAACCGGAAGAACCAACATCTATTTACGGCTCGGTGCCGTCGCAGAAAATCATGTCCGGCTCGGGAGGCCGCACCGGGGGTACACCCGACGGCACCGAACTACAAACCCCCTTATTTTTGACCTCATGGGGTTTCGCGTTCGGTGCCCTAGTGTGGGGAGTATGCCAACGCCGGCACAACCTGCCTACCCGAACTCGTACGCCGACCTGCGCCTGTGGTTCGACGAACAGTGGAAGTGCCTCGACTATCTCGACTGGTTGCGATGGCCGCACGGATTTCAGTGTCCGAACTGTGCGCACGAGCACGGCTGGCGCGAGGCGCACCAGCGATGGCGGTGCGCGGGCTGCGGCAAACGAATTTCCGTGACAGCTGGAACTATTTTTCACGGCACCCGCACCGAGCTCCTGGTGTGGTTCAGTGCCGCGTGGCTGCTCGTGAACAGCAAGGCCGGGCTGTCGGCGACCCAGCTGCACCGGGAGTCCGAGCTCGGCTCGTTGCAAACCGCCTGGGCCATGCTGCACCGCTTCCGCTCGGTCATGGTGCAACCGGGCCGGGAACGCCTGCGCGGCAACGTGGAGGTCGACGTGTCCTACCTTGGCGGGTCGGTCCCCGGTCGGGGTTCCCTGGGTCGTGTGCTGTTCGCGGTTGCCGTCGAAGTAGGTGCCGACGGTCTGGGTCGAACCCGGGTAGCGCGAATCCCGAGCGCCGGGACCGCGCAGCTGGCCGCCTTCATGCTGGATTCCATCGAGCCCGGCAGCCGCGTCATGACCCACGACTGGTCGGCCTTTCCGGCGCTCATTCGGGACCGGTACCTGCACCTGGCCCGACCGACCGTGGCGCCGGGTTTCGCCACTCGCGAAGTGCTTCCCGCCGTGCGCCGGGTGGTGTTCCAGGCGAATCACTGGTTGATGGGGCCGCGGCAGGGCGCCGTCAGCGCCGAGCACTTGCCCGCCTACGTCGACGAGTGGGTGTTTCGGTTTAATCGCCGTCACTCCACCAGTCGCGGTCAGCTTTTCCACGCCCTGATGGGGTACGCCGTGGCCGGACAGCCGATGACCTACCGGTCGCTGCTGAAGACGGGGCGCACCCGGCCCGCCGCCGGCGTGCCGTACTCGGCACCCCGATCGGGGTCCCCGGCGCTGCCCTGGCGCTGACCTGGCGCTGGCCTGCGGTGAACGGCGCCGTCGTGGTGCTGCGGTGCCCTGCGAGGCCGCCGCGGCGGCATCCGCTCGGAAAGTATCAAAGTTCAAATGATTAGTATGATTGAATTGCCTGATGGTCGACATAAGTCACGTCAACGCCCTCGGTCCGGCCGGCGCGAGTGACCTTTTTCAGGTGTTGCGTGATGGTCAGCCGCGCACGCGCACGGAACTCGCCGACCTCTCCGGACTGGCCCGCTCCACCGTAGCCCTGCGCGTCGACGCGCTCACGCGCCTCGGTCTCGTCGGCCCGGCCGGCAACGCCACCTCCACTGGTGGCCGGCCCTCATCGCAGTTCGCCCTGCAATCGGGCAACAAATTCGTGCTGGCCGTGGACATCGGCGCGAGCCATATTCGGATCGCGCTGAGCGACCTGGGTGGACGAAGCCTCGTGCAGGACTCGACCTTTCTGGAAATCTCGGACGGACCCGAGATCGTGTTGAACTGGGTCATCGAGGCCGGTGCGCGGCTGTTCAGCGACAGCAGGCGGTCAACGGCCGACCTGCTCGCGATCGGCGTGGGCCTGCCCGGCCCGGTTGAGCACACCAGCGGCCGGCCGATCAACCCGCCGATCATGCCGGGCTGGGACCGCTTCGATGTTCCCGGCTGGCTGCAACAGCACTTTCAGGTTCCCGTGCTCGTCGACAACGACGTGAACCTCATGGCGCTCGGCGAACGAGAATTCGCCTGGTCGGGCACGGACCACCTCATCTTCATGAAGGTCGCCACCGGCATTGGCGCCGGCGTCATCTCGGGCGGCTACCTGCAGCGCGGCGCGCAGGGCATTGCCGGCGACCTCGGGCACGTGCAGATTGCCCGCGGCGTGGGCGTGCCGTGCCGCTGCGGCAATGATGGCTGCCTCGAAGCCGTGGCCTCCGGGGCGGCGCTCACGCGATTACTGGCCGCCCAAGGGCTGCCGGTGACAACGAGCCAGCACGTGGTCGACCTCGTGAAGCAGGGCAACCTCGAGGCTATTCGGGCCGTGCGTCAGGCCGGACGGGATATGGGGGAGGTGCTCACCATGTGTGTCAACTTGATCAATCCCTCGGTCATCGTGCTTGGCGGGTCGATGGCACAGGCTGGGGAACACCTGATCGCGGGCGTGCGGGAGATCGTTTACTCGCGCTCCAACCCGCTCGCTACCCAGCACCTGCAGATTACCCAGTCCAGCGCCGGGCCCAATGCCGCCATCCTGGGTGCGAGCATGCTCGCCATCCACCACGCGCTCTCGCCCGAGCGCATCGAGGCCATGGTCGTGTCGCTCGCCCTCTGACGCCAGCGTTCTGACCCGTCCCGTGCAGGGATCACGAGGCATAACTCCTGCAATCTGAGTGGCCGCCGACCGACTTCCGCGTATTCGCGTGGGTGCCTGGGCGGTCTGTCGCCAATTTGCAGGAGTTATGCGCAGTGCAGGTGGCTGATTCAGGAAATTGGGGTTGCCGGTGCCGCCCAGCCCCGATTTTTCGAGACTGGGCGGAGCGAACGCGTGCGGATCGCCTGAATGAGCTGCTTGAGTGCGGTGGGGCTAGCGCGCACCGAGCAGGTGTTCGAGGGCGAGCTGCTGCAGATGCACGAAGCCGAAGCCCTTGCCACCGAAGTACGCGTCGGTGTCGAAGTCTTCGTAGGCACTGCGGTCGGCGAGCAGGTCGTCGTAGCTTTCGCCGGATGCGAGGGTGTTGTTCGACAGGTCAGGCACCTTCGACGCGGCGAGGGCCGCCTGCACCTCGGGATCGGCGCGGAACGCCGCCGCGCGCTGCTTGAGCAGCAGGTAGGTGCGCATGTTGGCCGCGGCCGACGTCCACACTCCCGCGACGTCTTCGGTACGGCTCGGCTTGTAGTCGAAGTGGCGCGGCCCGGTGTAGGCCTGGCCGCCGCTCGGGCCGCCGTTTTCGAGCAGGTCGACGAGCGCGAAGGCGTTCTGCAGGTCGCCGTGGCCGAAGACGAGGTCCTGGTCATACTTGATGCCGCGCTGACCGTTGAGGTCGATGTGGAACAGCTTGCCCTGGTACAGCGCCTGGGCGATACCGGCAGCGAAGTTGAGCCCCGCCATCTGCTCGTGCCCGACCTCGGGGTTCACTCCGACCATTTCGGGACGCTCGAGGGTTTCAATGAACGCCATCGCGTGGCCGACCGTCGGCAGCAGAATATCGCCGCGCGGTTCGTTGGGCTTGGGCTCAATGGCGAAGCGGATGTCGTAGCCCTTGTCGGTGACGTAGTCACCGAGCAGGTTCACGGCTTCGCGGTAGCGCTCGAGCGCCGAACGGATGTCCTTGGCCGCGTCATACTCGGCGCCCTCGCGGCCGCCCCACATGACGAAGGTCTTGGCGCCGAGCTCGGCGGCAAGGTCGATGTTGCGCAGCACCTTACGGAGGGCGAACCGGCGTACCGCGCGATCGTTGGAGGTGAAGCCGCCGTCCTTGAAGACCGGTGCGCTGAACAGGTTGGTGGTGACCATCGGCACGATCAGTCCGGTGTCGGCGAGAGCCTGCTTGAGGCGGTCGATCTGGGACTGGCGCGCGGCATCCGTCGAGCCGAAGTCGAACAGGTCGTCGTCGTGAAAGGTCAGGCCGTAGGCGCCGAGCTCGGCCAGGTTGGTGACGGCATCGACGACGTCGAGCTTGGGACGCGTCGGGCCACCGAACGGGTCACTGCCGTTATAGCCGACGGTCCAGAGGCCGAAGGAGAACTTGTCGTCGCGGGTGGGGGTCAGGCTCACGTCACTCAGGGTCATATCACTACTTCCGATTCAGCTTCGTCGATGATTTGTTGATTAGTCAAACATATACCGGGGATGGATGCAGTCGTCAATAGCCGGACTGTTGAATTCGCCGCAGCCACGCAGCCGCAGCCACGCAGCTGCAGAACCCGAGTGCAATGGTGCCAAGGTGACCTGACTGGGCTGGTATGTTGTCCTGAACACCAAATACGATGAGGTGGTCCGAATGAACCAGAAGAGCGAACGCAATTGGGCCGGTAACTACCGCTACGCGGCACCCGTCGCGCACCCGAAGAGCGTCGACGAGGTGCAACAACTCGTCGCCGCGGCGACCCGGGTGCGCGCCCTCGGTTCGCGCCACTCCTTCAATGCGATCGCGGATTCCCCCGGCATGCTGCTCGCACTCGACCGCGTCGACGATGCCATTGTCATCGACCCGACCCTGCTGAGCGTCGAGGTTTCCGGCGGCACGACCTACGGCACGCTCGCCGTCGAACTGCAGCGGCAGGGCTACGCCCTGCACAACCTCGCGTCGTTGCCGCACATCAGCGTGGCCGGTGCTATCGCTACCGGCACGCACGGCTCGGGCGACCACAACGGCAGCCTCGCAACCGCGGTGTCGGCCCTGGAGATCGTCACGGGCTCCGGGGGGCTGCTGCGGGTTGATCGGTCGACTCCCGACTTCGCCGGCATGGTGGTGGCGCTCGGCGCCCTCGGCATCGTCACCCGGGTCACGCTCGATATCCAGCCGACGTTTGAGGCGCAACAGTTCGTCTACGAGAACCTGTCGTGGAGCGCAGTGCTGCAGCATTTCGATGCCGTGATGGGCAGCGCCTACAGCGTGAGCCTGTTCACCAACTGGCTCGGCGAAAACGTGGATCAGGCCTGGGTGAAAAGCCGGGGCGGCGACTTTACTGGCGCGGGCGAGTTCTTCGGGGGAACGGCGGCGACTCTGGGGCGACATCCGCTGCCCGGTATTTCAGCGGTCAACTGTACGGAGCAGTTCGGCGTCGCCGGGCCCTGGTCGGAGCGACTGGCGCACTTTCGGATGGCTTTCACCCCGAGCAACGGCGAGGAGTTGCAGAGCGAGTATCACGTGCCGCGCGAGCATGCCGTCGCAGCAATCGAGGCGCTGCGCACTCTCTCCGACCGGATCGCGCCGCTGCTGCTGGTCAGCGAGGTTCGTAGCGTCGCGGCAGACGACCTCTGGCTCAGCCCGAACTTCGAACGGCCCGGCGTGGCACTGCACTTCACCTGGAAGCCCGAGCAGGCCGCCGTTGAAGCGCTGCTGCCCGTACTGGAGGGCGTTCTTGCGCCATTCGCAGTGCGCCCGCACTGGGGCAAACTCTTTCACGCGAATGCCGAGATGCTCGCCACCCGTTACCGACGCTTCAACGACTTCCGTGCTCTCGCCGACCGACTCGACCCGGCACAGAAATTTCGCAACGCGTTTTTGGAGCGAACGGTGTTCGGGCGCGTACGGGTCTGACGCAGTTCATGCGGGCCGCGACATCCGTCGTCACAGCAGTGAGCGGATGCCGGCGGTCCGGAGCGAAACTGCCCAAGTTGACTACCAGTCGCGGCTAACTACACGTGGTCGCGCCAGCTGTGCTCGGGGGCGAAGCCGAGCATCCGTTTCGCCTTGTCGATCGACAGCAGGGTCTCGTGTTCGCCCACCGTCTTCGTCACGGTGACGTTCGGGAAGACCTCGGCGGCCAGGCTCGCGCTCGACCGGCTCATCACGGTGTCGGCGGCCGCGATGATGAACGTCTCGAAACCCGGCTGGGCCTGTTCGAGCGCCCGCAGCACGGCCTGGGCGCCGTCGCGACCGTCGATGTAGCCCCACAGGTTCCACTTGCGCAGGGTGGCGTCATCGTCGAATGCGGGGAATGCCGCGTAGTCGTCTTCGTCCATCACATTGGAGAAGCGCAGCGCCGTGATGCTCAGCCGCGGATCCCAGCGCACGAGCTGGATAGCCATCTGCTCCTCGAGGTGCTTCACCAGGGAATACATGCTCTCCGGGCGGGCCGGGTACTCCTCGTCAACAGGAATGTAGGGCGGGTCGATGTCGAATGGCAGACCGAGGGTCGTCTCACTCGAGGCATAGACGATCGTCTTGATTCCGGCCCGGCGGGCGGCCTGGAAGACGTTGAAGGTTGCGAGCATGTTGTTGTGGAACGTGGCCACATCGGGCAGCAGGCCGGGGGCCGGGATGGCGCCCAGATGCACGAGCGCGTCAAACCCGTCTGTGCGGTCGTCGATGCCGAACATCACGTCGATGACCTGGCCGTAGTCGGTCAGGTCGATCTTGGTGAATCCGGAACCGCGAAGTCCCGACTGGTCGAGATTGGTGACCTCATGCCCCTCGCTCGCCAGGCGCGCAACCACGCTACGGCCGAGCTTGCCACTACCACCGGTGACGGCAATTCTCATGAATACTCCCTAAGTCTCAAAAGCGGATGCGGCCGGCTCACACCTCGCGCTGCTCCGGCGAGGTGGTCTTGCGCGGGTCGAACTCGGCCAGGTCTCGAACGGCCGCATCGATCCTTGAAAGCACGTCAGCGTCGAGGTGCACACCGGCGGCCTTCGCGTTGTCGGCGACCTGCTCGGGGCGGGACGCGCCCATGATGGCGGATGCAACGTTCTTATTCGCCAGCACCCAGGCGAGAGCGAGTTGCGCCATGCTCAGTCCGAGCTCGTCGGCGATCGGGCGCAATTTCTGCACGCCGGTGAGCACCGGCTCATCCATCCAACGCTTGATCATGTTGGCGCCGCCCTGGGCATCCGTTGCCCGGCTGCCTTTCAAGGGCGCCTGACCCGGCAGGTACTTGCCGGTGAGCACGCCCTGAGCCACGGGAGACCAGACGATCTGCGAGACGCCGAGTTCTTCGGAGGCCGGAACCACTTCGGATTCAATCACACGCCACAGCATCGAATACTGCGGCTGGTTGGAGATGAGCTGAATGCCGAGGTCAGTGGCCAGGGCGTGGCCGGCGCGCAACTGCTCGGCGTTCCACTCGCTTACTCCGATGTACAGGGCCTTGCCCTGGCGTACGACGTCGGCGAAGGCCTGCATCGTCTCTTCGAGCGGGGTTTCCACGTCGTACCGGTGTGCCTGATAGAGGTCGACGTACTCCGTTTGCAGCCGCGTGAGCGAGCCATCGATCGACTCGAGGATGTGCTTACGAGAGAGGCCGGTGTCGTTGTGTCCCTTGGGACCGGTCGGCCCGAAGACCTTGGTGAAGATTTCGAGGGACTGGCGGCGTTCACCGCGCAGGGCATCGCCCAATACCTGTTCGGCGATGGTGTTCGCGTAGACGTCTGCGGTGTCGAACGAGCTGATTCCGGCGTCCAGGGCCGCGCGCACGCAGGCCGTCGCTGTGTCATTCTCGATCTGGGACCCGTGGGTGAGCCAGTTGCCGTAGGTAATCTCCGAAACTTTCAATCCGCTGTTGCCGAGGTATCGAAACTCCATGACGTCCCTGTCTGGCGCCTCGTGTCTGCCGGCGCCTTCGATGATTTGTTGACATTGGCAACGTATCATCCATCGAGCTCATCCGGCGCAGTAACCTGACTTCTGACCGAAAAAGCGAGCGGGAGGCCGAGAGCAGTGGACGCCATGCAGGGTAACAACCATGATGATGTGCGCAGGCACAACCTGTCGATCATTCTGCGCCTCGTACACCGCGGTGGCGCGGCGTCGCGCGCCCAGCTGACCCGCCTGACCGGTTTGAACCGGTCGACCATCGGCGCGCTGGTCGCAGAGTTGGGCGAACGCGGCTTGGTCGAGGAACGCACCCCCGACCCCACCAAACTTGCCGGGCGCCCGAGCCCGATCGTGGCGGCGAGCGACCGCGTTGTGGCCATTGCGGTGAATCCTGAAATTGACGCGATCACCGTGGGGGTCGTCGCCCTCAGCGGCGTCGTGCACCGGAGCATCCGCTTCGCCACGCCAACCACGCCGACGGTCGCCGAGGCGGTCGCTATCACGGCGAGTATTGTCACCGACCTGCGGCGCGAGCTCGGAGAGTATTCCATAATCGGAATGGGTGTGGCTGTGCCGGGCCTGGTGCGTGCACACGACGGTCTGGTTCGCAACGCTCCACATCTCGGCTGGGTCGACGAACCACTCTGCGACCTGCTCGCCGAGGTCACCGGTCTGCCCGTCGTGGCCGCCAACGACGCGAGCCTCGGCGTCACGGCGGAGCGCTATTTCGGTGCGGGGCAGGGAATGACCGATCTCATCTACCTCAACGGCGGCTCGAGCGGTATCGGTGGGGGCCTCGTCGTCGGGGGAGTCGCGGCCGGCGGACGGGCGGGCTACGCGGGGGAATTCGGGCACACCAGGGTGAGCGCGGGCTGCCGCACCGACTCGGCCGGTATCGCCGGCACTCTCGAAGCCGAGGTCACCCGCGGCGCGCTCCTTGAGGTGCTCGGCCTGCCCGCCGGGGAAACGGATGCCGACGACCTCGAACGCGCACTGCTCGCCTCCACCGCGCCCGCGGTACGCGCCGAAGTGAACCGGCAGGTCGATTTCTTGGCCGTGGCTTTAGCCAGCGCCGTCAACATCCTCAACCCAGAACTCATCGTGCTGGGCGGCTTCCTCGCGGCGCTCTATGTGGTCGACCCCGGGCGCTTGACGCGCGCGGTGGCTGCACTGACGCTAGGGACTGCGTTCGACGAGGTGCAGATCGCCCCCGCGCTTCTCGGCTCGAATCTGCTCCTGATCGGTGCCGCCGAACTGGCCTTCGAAACGCTGCTTCTCGATCCACAGTCCGAAAGCGGGAATAGTTCGGGTCTATCCTCGCTTAGCGTAAGGGCGGCCGGAGGTGCCACTGCGGCCGTGTCGCCCGAAATCGCGCCGCCCGCCGCCATCCAGCCTCTCTAGACCAGCCAAGGACATCCGTTTTCGTGATTACAGCCAGCATCCCCGTGATTAGCGCCGCGCAACTTGCCTCCACCGCGGCGCATCCCGGGGACAAACTGACTCGGCGCCAGCGCATCGTCTACATACTCATTCTCGGGGCGCTCACGGCGCTCGGCCCGTTTACCATCGACCTGTATCTGCCGGCCTTTCCGACCCTGGAAAACGAATTCGGCGTGCTGCCGTCGGTCATCCAGCTCACCCTGACCGGCACCATGATCGGTTTCGGTTTCGGGCAGCTGGTCGTAGGCCCCTGGAGCGATAAGGTCGGACGGCGACTCCCGCTCATGCTCGCTACCGGTGTGCACATTCTCGCCTGTGTCGGCGCCGCCCTGTCGAACGACATCATCGTGCTCGCCATCTTCCGCGTGCTGCAGGGCTTCGGCGCCGCGGCCGGCGCCGTCGTTGCCATGGCCATGGTGCGGGACCTGTTCGGCGGCAGGCCGCTCGTCAAGATGCTGTCCCGCCTCGCGCTGGTCAGCGGCCTCGCGCCGGTGCTGGCACCGGTGATCGGCTCGCAGCTGCTGCTCGTCATGAGCTGGCGGGGAATCTTCTGGGTACTGGCCGCCTACGGCGTCATCGTGATTCTGGCCGTCGCCTTCTGGATCGTTGAAACCCTGCCCGAAAGCGAACGCAACGCGACGGGCCACAGCACCCTCGGCCAACGCTACAAAGCGGTACTGAGCGACCGCACCTTCGTGGGCGTCGCGATCATCGGAGCGATGACCTTCACCGGGTTGTTCTCCTACCTGTCGGCCTCACCGTTTCTGTTCCAAGACGTGTACGCGTTCAGTCCGCAGGAGTACGGTCTGCTGTTCGCCATCAACTCCCTCGGTGTGGTCACCGGGGTGCAGCTGAGCTCGCGCCTGATGCACCGGTCCAACATCGGGCCGCAGTGGATACTTTCCGTCTCCACGGTTGTGCTGGTGATCACCGCTGGTGCGATCGTGCTGCTCGACCTCGGCGGCATTGGGCTGTGGGGTGTCCTGGTGCCGCTCTGGTTCTTCATCGCGGCCTGCGGCTTCACCCTGCCGAGCGTGCAGGTCATCGCGCTCAACGCCCATGGACACGAAGCCGGAACCGCTGCGTCGTTGCTCGGCGCCGCGAACTTCGGTGTGGCCGGATTGATCTCGCCGATTGTGGGACTGCTCGGAGTGGGAACGGCGATACCGATGGCATCCGTCATGGGCGTCACCGCCGTGATCTCAATTCTTGCGCTCTGGCTGATTGTGCGCCCGAGCAGCGTGCCAGCGCTCGACCGCTAGCCCGAGGCGCTCGCTCGTTCTCATTCGCGTCTCAGGCCACTTCGAGTCTTGGGCCCCTCCGAGTCTTAGGCTCCTTCGAGTCTTAGCCGCTCGGGCCCACGGTCCGGGCCCGGGCCCCGTCCAAAATGGGGGCGCGGTAACGGGCTGCTGACCTACGATGGCGGAATGACTAACCCGGAACGCGCTGCAGACCCCGCAGCTCGCCACATTTCCCGTCGCTGGCCCGTCGTCAGCGGCATCTCCGCTATGGCGTTGGCCGCCCTGCTCGGTCTCGTCGTGGTCGTGCGGGCAAACGGCGCCGCCCTCGAGGTCGACACCGAGTGGATGAACGAGATCATCGAGCATCGCTCGACGGTCTGGCAGGTTCCGTCGCTGTTCATGAACACGCTCGGCGGCGGTCTATTCGGCGTCTTCGTCGTGCCGCTGGTCATAATCCTCGTGCTCGTGCTGATCAAGCGGCCCTGGGCGGCCGGGTACTACCTCGGGGCCACGGTGCTGAGTGCGGTAGGCGTGCAACTGCTCAAACAGGTCTTTGGGCGGGCCCGCCCTGAAGACATGCTGGTCACCTCCGATTTTGGGTCGTTTCCTTCCGGCCATGTCGCCAATGCGGCAACCATGGCGGTGTGCCTCGCGATCATCTTTCCGCGCCTCTGGGTGGTGCTCGCCGGCGCCGCGTATACGATCGTGATGCTGCTCAGCCGCACCTATCTGGGTGCGCACTGGCTCACCGACACCATCGGTGGCTTATTACTCGGCGCCGGTGTCGCTATCGTGCTGTGGGCTCCGGTCGCCGCCAAACTCGATGGCGAACGTGCACTCGCCGCCCGCCGGCGACTCGAACGGCAGCGGAAGCGGCAGAAAACCCTCACGTCATGACCAACGCGGTACAGGAGCCCCGGTAGAACGGCAAGGTCTCGTTCGACGCTTCGTTCGTCATTCGTGCAACAGACAACTCCTGGATCTGCCGTGGGTCAACCATCGGGTACGAGACTGGGAACCCGAGCCGTTGCGTTGGCTCGCCGTCACCGCCCTCTACCGTGCCTATCCACTGGCCGATCGAGCCGAGCTTGCCGGGCGTTGCACCACGTCACCGTTTGCGCGCATGGCCGACATCGTGCCGGGCCGGGGGCACTAGACGGCTGAACGGAACGGGCACTCGCCGCGCAGACGCGCGAGGGGATGAGTTTCCCAGCCGAGCGGCGTGTCGAGTCCAGCGGTGCACCAGCCGTGGGCGGAGTAGCCCCAGCTCGGACACGGTGAGCGGGTCGGGTGGTCGCACGACTCTCACCCCGAGTGCGTCGCTAATGTTCTCCAGCCCGGAGCGGGGCCACACCTGGCCCCGCAGGCGAAGCAGCACGTCACCGGCGGAGTCCAGCAGGTACAAGTGCGAGAGGGTCTCGACCATCTCGCTCTGATACAGCTCGACGAGCACGACGCTGGCAATTTCGGCCGTACCAAAGTTGGTCACCCGGCCCAGCAGGTTGCGGCTTTCCAAGCGCCCAGCCGCAACGGTCACGCACACTCTGCGGGCCCCGAATACAGCGATCACGCCGAGAAGGGTCAGGCCGAACTGAACGGCGGCGACAAAGATCCAGGTATTGCGCGGGATAGTGAGCCAGTACAGCACGATCAGAACGGGGACCAGCAACGACAGTGCAGCGATAATCGACCGCTTGACCAGCTTGCGACGCGGCCGCAAAACGTGCCGGACTGCCGGCTCGAACCCCTCGCGCATCATGTGTTCCGTTTCACCCCTCAAAGTGAGTATCGCGCACATCGACCCAGTATCTCGTTGCTACTTCAGGGGGGTAGACGAAGCCGCCTGAAGCGAGTAACGTCTCCCGACGAGGAATCAGGCGTACCCCGCGGGGAGTGCGCCCAGCGTAGAGTTGGTCCGTGCACTCACGGGCCATCCGCGAACGCGGCAACACAACGAAGCGGCACCGGCTGCATCCGGCGCAGGTCGTCGTTTCCGGATTCGCCCTGACCATTTTCGTCGGCACAGCGCTGTTGATGCTGCCGAACGCCCGGGTCGGGCCGGGCGGCGCATCGTTTCTGGAGGCCCTGTTCACCGCGACGAGCGCGGTGTGCGTCACCGGGCTGACCGTCGTCGATACGGCGGTGTACTGGACACCGTTCGGGCAGGTCGTGATTCTGCTGCTGATTCAAATCGGCGGGTTCGGGATCATGTCTTTTGCCTCGGTCGTCGGGCTCGCGATCGCCCGCAAGCTCTCCCTGCGCTCGCGCATAACAGCCGCCGCCGAAACCAAAAGCGTCGGTCTCGCTGACGTGAAGGGGCTGGTGTTCGGTGTTGTGCGTATCTCGCTCGCGATCGAGGTCACCGTAGCGATGATGCTCGCGCTGCGCTTTATGCTCGGCTACGGCGAGCCCATTGGCCGGGCCATCTGGCTGGGGGTGTTCCACTCGGTATCGAGTTTCAATAATGCCGGCTTCGCCCTGTTCAGCGACAATCTCATGGGGTATGCAACGGATGCCTGGATCTGCCTGCCGATTGCCGCCGCCGTCATTCTCGGTGGCCTCGGCTTTCCGGTCATTGTGCAGCTGCGGCGGCAGCTGCGGCGGCAGGGGCGGGATTCTCGGCACTGGTTACAGCATGCTTGGTCGATTCGAACCTGGACCATGAATACCCGCATCGTGGTCTCCGGCACGCTCGCGCTACTCATTCTCGGAACGGCATATATCACCGCCGTTGAATGGTCGAATCCGAATACTCTCGGCCCGTTGGACTGGTCAGGCAAACTACTGGCCGGTTTCTTCCAATCGGTGCAGACCCGCACCGCCGGTTTCAATAGCATCGACATCGGCCAGCTCGACTCCGCCACCCTGCTCGGGATGGATGTTCTGATGCTGATCGGTGGCGGTCCCGCCGGAACCGCTGGCGGCATTAAAATCACGACGTTCGCCGTACTGTTCTTCATTATCTGGACCGAGGTGCGCGGCCAGGTCGCCGTGAACGTGTTCGGCAAGCGGCTTTCCCGGGCGGTGCACCGTGAGGCGATCACGATCTCCCTGCTCGCCGTCGGCGTCATCATTGCCGCGACGGCGGCGCTCATGCTCCTGACCGACATCTCTCTGGACGCGCTGCTGTTCGAGGCGATCTCCGCTTTTGCGACGGTGGGACTGTCGACCGGGATCACCGCGGGGCTGCCATGGGGAGGGCAGGTCATCCTGATTCTGCTTATGTTCATCGGCCGCCTCGGCCCGATCACCTTCGCGTCGGCCATTGCCCTGCGCGAACGCCGCACCACCTACGAACTTCCCAAGGAAAGGCCGATCATTGGCTAAATATTCGCTGTTCGGGCACCGCGACCCCGCCCGCCTCGCCGAAGCTGAATCGGTCGTCGTCATCGGTCTCGGCCGGTTTGGCAGCGCGCTCGCCCTCGAACTCATGAACAGTGGCACCGAGGTGCTCGGCATCGACGGGGACGAAGAGGTGGTACAGATGCACAACAGACTGCTCACCCACGTGGTGCGTGCCGACTCCACCAAGGAGGCTACCCTGCGGGAGCTCTCGGTACCCGAGTTCTCCAGTGTGGTCGTGGCGATCGGCGGCGATATCCAGGCAAACATTCTCACCGCTTCGCTGCTGCTCAAGCTGGGCATCGCGAACATCTGGGCCAAAGCGGTCAGTGACCCGCACGGCGAGATCCTCACCCAGCTCGGCGTCAACCATGTCATCTACCCGGAGAAAGATATGGGCAAGCGGGTTGCGCACCTGGTGCGCGGCGCTATGCAGGACTATATCGAGATCGGCGAGAACTTTGCGCTGGTCAAGACGGCACCGCCGCGGGCGCTCATCGGCGTACCCCTCGGCCAGGCCAAGGTGCGTGCCCGCTACGGCATTACCGTCACCGCGTTTCACCGCCCCGGCGCAGGCTGGAGCTACACCTCGCTCGACACCGTGATCGAAGATGGCGACATCATTCTCATCGCCGGAGAATCTGCGCGAGTCGAAGAATACAGCCTGATGCGATGAGTTCCCCCTTCGTTTTTCTCGCGGATGCACCGCTCGGCAGTCGGGTCGTCGTGCGCACCAGCATTCCGGGTGGGTATACGGACGCGCTGGGCTTTCTGCGGAGCCGCAGCGCGGCATCCGTTTCGGTGGAGACCAAGCGGGGGCTGGTCACGCTCGCGATGGCCGACGTGGTGGCCGCGAAGCTCGTGCCGCCGGCGCCCGAACGGAGACCGCGCCGGGCCCGGGCCTGAAACCACCGGTTGACGTGAGGATCTGAACCAGAACGTGCGCCCAAGACGGTTCGGCCACCTACTGCGCTGCGCTGCGCCTTTCTGGCTGCGCTGCGCCTTTCTGGCTGCGCTGCGCCTTTCTGGCTGCGCTGCGCCTTTCTGGCTGCGCTTTTCTGGCTGCGCTGCGGCTTTCTGGCCGCGCTGAGGCTCCGTCAGGCCCGTCCATCAGTTGTGTGGCGCGTGCGACGTGCCCCTGAAGGTTTCGTGACGAGTGCGTGAACATCTAACGCTGATTTGCGTTCTGGTCAGGTCAAACAGAGATTATCTTGCTACTTTTTACCTTCCAGATCACCTGAGTTTTCAGCGGTCGGAAGGCTCGCGGTCGCGGGTCGTCAACGACCTGAGGTGCCGATAAGGAGGTACCCGATGACCCCTGCGCTTCAGGCGGCGGGTGACCTGCGCCGTACCGTGACGATGATCCTGGCAATTATTGGCACGACCATTTCGTTGATCTTCGGACACTCCCTCGACGGGGCGCTCCTGGCCGATTCGGGTGACAGCGCTGCCGCTTCGGCGATCAGCTCCGTGCAGGTCGTCGGAACAGAGTCGGCCGCACCGACACTCCAGGTCAACGACGCGGATCTCTGCGCGGCGGCAGAGCCCGGGCGAGGCATCGTTCTGCCTCGGGCGCTTATTCGCCAGCCCAGCGCTTGCACAGTGTTGTCTTTCGCGCCGCGCATTCGCCGGTCGGTAGCAATACGCTACCCGGAGGCCCCACCTCGCCCGGTCACGCTTACCGCACTGTGCATTAGCCGCACCTAGAAGTCGAGCAGATCCCCACGGCAGAGCACCCCGCGACGCAATTCCTGCCCAGAAACAGTGCACGCCTTTCACGTGCCCCCAGGAGCGGGTCGGTTGCGCGCTCGCTGAGACCAGCGCGTCCACGGAGACCTATCGACACCCGCCTATCGACACCCGCCTATCGACACCCGCCTATCGGCGTCCCGAGACTCGGTGCCTGGCGCGATGGCCTGTCTCCGGACCCATGCAGCACGAATATTCTCCGAACGAAGGACTTTTTCATGACCACACATTTCACCCATTCAGCGTCCTCGCCCCCCGGAATTTCGCGCAGCGGGCGCATTCGCGGTTTCCTGACGAACGACCTGCGTATCAACTTTCCCGCGTCGTTCGTCGTCTTTCTCGTAGCCGTACCCCTCTCGCTGGGCATCGCAGCCGCGTCGGGGGCGCCGGTCATGGCCGGTCTGATTGCCGCCGCCGTTGGCGGGATCGTCGCGGGCAGCCTCGGCGGTTCTCCGCTGCAGGTCAGCGGCCCCGCCGCTGGGCTGACCGTGATCGTCGCCGGCCTCATCGACCAGTTCGGGTGGCAGGCGACCTGCGCGATCACCGTCGCCGCCGGGTTCGTGCAGATCGTCTTTGGTTCCTGTCGCATCGGCCGAGCGGCACTGGCCGTCTCCCCGGTGGTCGTGCACGCCATGCTCGCTGGCATCGGAATCACCATCGTGTTGCAACAGCTGCACGTCATGATCGGCTCCGAATCGAGCAGCTCAGCCCTCGCGAACATTACGAGCCTCCCCGCAGCGCTCGCGGCCGCGAATCTTCCGGCCGTACTCCTCGGTGCCCTGGTTATCGCCATCCTGGTGCTCTGGAAACGACTTCCGCCAGCCGTGCGCCGGGTTCCAGGACAGCTCGTTGCCGTGGTCGGCGTCACGATCCTGTCGGTACTGCTCGGTGCCAACGTGGAACGCGTTACCTTCGACGGGTCAATTCTCGACGCCCTGTCTTTTCCCGAGGTTCCCGAGGGAAATTGGCAGGCGATCATGATGGGCGTCCTGTCTATCGCGCTGATCGCGAGCATCGAATCGTTGCTTTCTGCGGTGGCACTCGACAAGATGCACACCGGCCCGCGCACCAACTTCAACCGCGAACTTCTGGGGCAGGGGGCGGCGAACATGCTCTCCGGTGCGATCGGCGGTCTGCCCGTCACCGGGGTCATCGTGCGCAGTGCTACCAACGTGGAAGCAGGTGCACGGTCGCGCACGTCCACCATTTTGCACGGCATGTGGATTTTGGTCTTCTCGTTGCTGTTCGCCGGTCTGATTCAGCAGATTCCGCAGGCGGTGCTCGCGGGACTTCTGATCGTCGTGGGCGTGCGGCTGGCGAGCCTGGCCAACTTCAAGACCGCCCGACGCACCGGCGACCTGCTGGTGTACTGCATCACTCTGATCGGGGTCGTGTTTCTCAATCTGCTCGAGGGGGTCATGATCGGACTCGCCTTGGCAGCCGCCCTCGTTTTGTGGCGCGTGGTTCGGGCCTCCATCCACGCCGAACCAGCGGGTCCTCCGGAATCGAAATTGTGGCGGGTCGTGATCGAGGGGTCGTGCAGTTTTCTGTCGCTCCCGCGCTTGAATTCCGTTCTGAGCTCCGTGCCAGCGGGCTCCCACGTCACGATCGATCTGGCGGTCGATTTCTTCGACCATCCGGCCTACGAGACGCTCAGCGCCTGGCAGCGTCAACACGAGAGCACCGGCGGCACGGTACAGATCGACGAGGGCGGCGCCGCAACGCTCGAATTGGCGGCGGCACTCCCGCCCCGCAGAAACTCGGCACCGTCCACGACGCGCCTCGGTTTCGCGCCCTGGAAGGCCTGGCAGGGCCGTGACCGCGGCGGAGTCAACAGCTACGCGCACCCGCATCCGCTGAACCCGGTGATCCACGGCATCGACGACTATCACCGTCGCCATGCGGCTCGCGTGCGACCGCACATGCAGGAGGTGGCCGACTCCCAGAATCCCGACACCTTGTTTCTGACCTGTGCGGACTCCCGCATCATTCCCAACCTGATCACGAGCAGCGGCCCCGGTGACCTGTTCACGGTGCGCAACATTGGCAACGTCGTCTGCGCGCACGGTACAGAACCCTCCATCGACGCGGCGCTCGCGTTCGGTCTTGACGAACTCTCCGTAAATTCAATTGTGGTGTGTGGCCATTCCGGCTGCGGTGCCATGGCGGCCGCGCACAATGAGCAGGCGGCGGACGCGGCGGACGCGACGGATGCTTCGCAGGCGGCTGCCGAGGATAGTGCCGGCCGCGAACGGGGAGCCGTCGATGCCTGGCTCGATCATGTGCGCCCCAGCCGCGAAGCCCTTCGCAACGGACATCCCGTTGGGCGGGCGGCACGAGATGCTGGTTTCAGCGAGGTCGACCAACTGGGCATGGTGAACGTTGCCGTTCAGCTGCAGAATTTGCGGCGGCATCCGCTTGTTGGCCCGGCGGTCGCGAGCGGGCGCGTGCATCTTGCCGGCGTCTTCTACGACCTGTCCACGGCGCGGGTGATCTGGATCACGGCCGACGGAATCGACCACCTCGACCGGGTGAACGCCCCTTCACCGGAAAGCGCGGGACTGGGGGCGGCCGCGCTGTGAAGACGTACTATCCCACGTGCGCGGCGGATTCAGGTTAAGCGGGGAACAGTCCGTGCCCCCGTCGACGACCGAGCCGCGACCGAGCCGCGACCGGGCCGCGACCGAGCCGCGACCGGGCCGGACTAACTCAACTCGACCGGAACGGCATTCCAGTTGCTGCCGAGGTTGACGACGCAGAGGTGCGGGCCGACGAAGGGGCGCAGCTCGATCGCACTGTCGTCGTGGCCGAGCGTGCGCGCCACCCGCTGGATGAGCCCGAGGTGCACGGCGCAGACCACGCCGGGGTTTTCGCGGGCGGCCTCGCGAAACGGGCAGGCCGTGAGCGCGATCGATTGCGTGGACTCATCGAGTTCGGGCGCGAATTCGAGCTGGTCGAGTAATTCGACCAGCGGGGCGGCGCCCGTTTCGGTCGATGCTGCGAGGCCGCCGGTGAAGGCCTCCGACCACTTCTCACCGGCCCGAATAGCCCGGGCCCGGCCGCCGTCGTCGTCTTCGGCAAGCACGCTGGCGAGCGCGTGGCTGAGCTGGTCGCGCGTGTCGGTGCGCGTGGCGGCCACGGCACAAAAGCGGATGCGCGGCCGGCCCCGCTGGCCGGACCGTACGGCCTCTCGTTCGATGAGCTTGGCTGCCAGAAGCTGGTCGAGGTGAAACCTGGCCGTGGTGACGTGCAGGTTCATCCGGTCGGCGACGGCGGCGGCATCGAGCGGTTCGCTGGAGGCGACCAGAAGCTGGAGCACGCTGCGCCGAATCGGCGACGCCAGCGCGGCATGCCACGCGGGAGTGCGTTCGTCGAAATCCACCGTACAAGACTAGCCCGGAATTATGAGCAGTCGCGTACTTTTAATCTTGCGGGGCGGGCAGGCTAGAGAACGATGCGCAACGGTTCTTCGAGCAGGATAGTGAGATCGCGCAGGAACGCTGCCGCGACGGCGCCGTCGAGTACTCGATGGTCGACGGTCAGGGTGATCTTCACCGTTGGTATCGTCACGAGAACGCCGTCCCGTACCGCGGGAACGTCGGTCGCCGCGCCGATTGCCAGGATGCCGGCTTCTGGCGGGTTCAATACGGCGGTGAAGGAGTCGATGCCGAACATGCCGAGGTTGCTGATGGTGAAGGTTCCCCCCGACATCTGAGCGAGGGACAGGCTGCCGGTGCGGGCGAGGCCCGCCAGGGCGCGGGTTTCGGTGGCGATGGCACCGAGCGACTTCTGATCGGCATCGGTGACGACGGGAACGAGGAGTCCATCGTCGGTCGCGACGGCCACGCCGACGTTGACATGGTCATGGCGCAGAATGACGCCGTCGCCCCAGGACGCGTTGACTTCGGGGTGCGCGCGCAGCGCGACCGCGCTGGCGCGCACGAACAGGTCGTTCAGACTGATCTTGGTGCCGAGGGCGGCGAGCGATTCATTGACGTCGGCGCGGAAAGCGACCAGGCGTTCAACGTTGACGACGTTGGTGAGGAAGAAGTGCGGAACGGCCTGACTCTCGGTGAGTCGGCGGGCCGTGACGGCGCGAATGCGGCTGACCGGCACGGAGACGGAGTCGGCCGAAACGGCGGCCGGTGCTGCCGCGACCGGTGCGGCCGCCGCTGGTGCTGCGGCTCGTGGCGCCGTCGGGACAGCGGATGCTGCCGCTTCCTGGGCCAGGATCGCCCTGTCGACGTCGGTGCGCGTGATGCGGCCCTGCGGCCCGGTGCCCGCGACGGTGTGCAGGTCGATACCGTGCTCTCGGCCGATTTTGCGAGCCAGCGGCGAGGTGCGCAGTTCGCCCGTCTGGGCTGCCGTGGGCGTGGCCGGCGTGGGGGTATCCGCCGGGGGGATGACCGTGGGTGTTGCTGCTGCAGCGACCGCGACTGGAGCAGCCGCGGCTGGGGCTGCCGGAGCTGCCGGAGCTGCCGGGGCAGCGCCTTCCGCGACGATGTTGCTCCCGTCGCCGATGCGCGCGACCGGTGCACCGATCGGTACGAGCGCGCCAGCGACGACGAGCAGCTGCTCGAGGATGCCGTTGTCGAAGGCTTCCAGGTCCATCGTGGCCTTGTCGGTCTCGATCTCGGCGAGCACGTCGCCCTTGTGGATCTCATCGCCGACCTGCTTCATCCAGCGGCTGAGTTCGCCCTCCTCCATGGTGTCGGAGAGGCGGGGCATGATGACGTCGGGCATGGCCGGCTCCTACTTGTCGTTCGGGGTAGATGAAATATTGAGTACCTCGCGCACGACCCTGGCGAGATCGGCGGCGCTGGGCAGCGCGGCCTTCTCGAGGGATTTGGCGTAGGGTAACGGCACCTCGGCGGCGGCGACGCGACGCACGGGGGCGTCGAGAAAGTCGAAGACTCCCTCGCCGATGGTCGCCGATATCTCGGCGCCGATGCCGTAACTGAGCCAGTCGTCTTCGAAGACGACGGCGTGGCCGGTCTTCTTCACCGAGGCGCAAATGGTATCGCGGTCGAGCGGCCGCAGGCTGCGCAGGTCGACGACCTCGATCGACAGGCCCTCGGTCTCGAGCTGGCGAGCCACTTCGAGAGCCGTCGTGGTGCCGCGCGAGTAGCTCACGATAGTGAGGTCGGTGCCGGTCTTGACCACAGCAGCCTTGCCGATCTCGGCGACCTGCTCGTCGTTGGAAACTTCACCCTTGGCGCTGTAGAGCGAAAGGTTCTCCAGAAAAATCACCGGGTCGTCATCGCGAATGGCAGCGGTGAGGAGAGCCTTGGCATCGGCCGGGGTTGACGGGGCGACGACCTTGAGCCCCGGAATGTGCGCGTACCAGACCTCGAGGTTCTGCGAGTGGGTCGCGGCGAGCTGCTGGCCACCACCGCCGGGCATGCGAATGACCAGGGGAATGGAAACCTGACCGGCGAACATCGACCGCATCTTGGCTGCGTGGTTCACGATCTGGTCGATCGCGATGAGGCTGAAGTTGATGGTCATGATCTCGACCACCGGGCGCATTCCGAGCATCGCGGCCCCGAGGGCTGCCCCCACGAAACCCTCTTCGGCGATCGGGGCGTCGATCACCCGGTCGGGTCCGAAGTCTTCAAGCAGTCCGGCGGTAATCTTATAGGACCCCTCGAAGACGCCGATCTCTTCACCGATGAGGAAGACCTTGTCGTCACGCTCGAGCTCAGCGCGCAGAGTCTCGTTGAGCGCCTGGCGGTAGGTGATCGTGCGGGTGGTTGCTACTTCGGTGTTCACAGTGCGTCCATAACGGGTTCTCCGGGCAAAGCGGTTGGCATATTTGCCACCGCGGTCGCGTATACATATTTGAACAGGTCGTCAACGTCGGGCTCGGGGCTCTCGTCGGCGAAAACGACCGCCTCGGACACGCGCACGTCGGCGGCCTCGTCGATGGCGGCGGCATCCGTTTCGCTGAGCACTCCGGCGCTGATCAGCTTGGCACGAAAGCTCGGTACCGGGTCGGACTGCTGGGCGATGGTCGTGTCTTCGCTCGAGCGGTAGCGGGCCGGGTCGACCACGGAATGGCCGCGCAACCGGTAACACATGACCTCGAGCAACACCGGCTGGCGCGACTCGCGGGCCTGCCGGAGTGCATCGCGGGCGGCGTCGCGCACGGCAAGAACGTCGTCGCCGTCGACCCGTACTCCGGGCATACGGTAAGAAGCGCCGCGCTTGTACAGGTCCGGTTCAGCGGATGCTTTCTCCACCGTTGTGCCCATACCAAGCCCGTTGTTGACGATCACATAAACGATCGGAAGTTTCCACAGCCCGGCCAGGTTGAGCGATTCGTGGAACGCGCCGATGTTGGTGGTGCCGTCACCGAGCAGACACATCACTGCCGCAGCGTCGGGACCGGCCACTTCCTGATTTTTCAAAGCGAGTGCGGCGCCGGTCGCCGGGGGAATCTGCCCGCCGACGATGCCGTAGCCGCCGAACAGGCGCGTTTCGGCGTCGAACAGGTGCATCGAACCGCCGCGTCCGCCCGAGACACCGGTGACTTTGCCGAACAGTTCGGCCATTACCCGCTCGGGCGACAGCCCGCGCATCAGCGCATAGCCGTGGTCGCGGTAGCCGGTGAACAGATAATCACGGACCTCGATGGCCGCCATCAGGCCGACCACCGTGGCTTCTTCGCCGAGGTTCAGGTGGCAGTAGCCACCGATCTTGGCCCGGGCATACATCTCGCTGGAGCGCAACTCGAAGGCTCGCACCAACGACATCTGTTCGTAATAGTCACGCAGGGTGTCGGCGGGCTCACCACCCGTGGACTCAACTGTTGACTCCGGTCGCGTGCGGGCTTTTGACGCCATGTGATCCCACTTCCTGCGTGCTTCGTTTGACCAGACTAATACTGTGTGCTGAATATTTTCTTTTTCTACCGTGCAGCGGAAGGATCTGCGGGAAGAAAGAGAGAAACTGACCGATTCTGCTGCCGCACATGATTGGCGCCCATAATGGAAACATGGCCGCCCAACCCCCGAGTTACAAAACGCTCGCCAGTCTCAGCCGCATGAACCTGCTTTACCAGTTACAAAGCCGCGGAACGATGACCGTGAACGACCTCGCCGAAGCCGCGGGCCTGCACCACAACACCGCCCGCGAACACCTCGACCGCCTGATCAACGAGGGCTTCGTCACCTGCGCGCCCGAGCCGCGCGACAGTAAGGGTCGTCCCAAAATGCTCTATAGCGCTGCGGACGGGGTCAGCACCGAGCTCGGGTCGATCCGCAGCCGCAAAATCGCGGCCGCGCAGGAACGTGCCGACCAGCTGCGACGGATTCTGCCGCTGCTGCCCGCCGGCCAGGGGTTCGCCGGTTGCTCCGGTCCGGCTGCGCAACGGCAGCTCGATGCGCTCGACGACCACCTCGACCAGGCCGGTTTCGACGCGAGCATCGCCGCGAACCGTGAACAACTCAACCTGCGTGACTGCCCGTACTCGGAAATGGTCAAGGACCATCCCGAGGTCTGCGGCGTGCATTACCGCTTGATTCAGGGTGTGCTGGAGCAGGCCGACGGCCCACTCCGGGCGGTCGGCTTGAACCTCATCGATGCCCCGCACCTCTGCGTGATCGACGTGGTGGCCGTTTCCGGTGCCCGCGAGAGCGAAAAGAGTGCCCAAAAAGCGGATGCAGGCTCGTGTGAACTGGGGCAAAACATTATTCACGGTATTTCGCGGTTGTAGCCGTTTTACCCAGCGGCAAAGCTTATTTCGAGGGTGAGTGCCGCAGCGGCATTCCCCGGCAGGTAAGGGATAGCCGTGAAAAAGCGCATAAACACCAGCACCAGAGTTTCCACCAGCGCCGCGACCACGCCCGGCACCGACGGCCCGGTCGCCGACTCTTTGATCAAGCTCGGCCGCTTTCTGCGCCGCGGCGAAACCAGCGACGACCTGCGCAGCGTGTTCAAGAACGGCGGCCGCGCCGCCGACACGTTCTACCGTGACCGTTGGACCCACGATAAAGAGGTGCGGTCCACCCACGGCGTGAACTGCACCGGTAGCTGCTCGTGGAAGGTGTACGTCAAAGACGGCATCATCACCTGGGAAACCCAGCAGACCGACTATCCCAGTGTCGGCCCGGACAGCCCCGAATACGAACCGCGCGGTTGCCCCCGCGGCGCCGCCTTCAGTTGGTACACCTACTCGCCCACCCGGGTGCGCTACCCCTACGTGCGCGGCGTACTGCTGAACCTCTATCGCGAAGCGAAGGCTCGCCTGGGCGACCCGGTGCTCGCCTGGGCCGAGATCACCGGTAACCCCGAGACCGCCCGCCAGTACAAGAGTGCCCGCGGGCAGGGCGGACTGGTGCGTGCCAGCTGGGATGAGGCCGCCGAAATCGTCGCCGCCGCACACGTACACACCATCAAGAAATACGGCCCGGACCGGGTTGCGGGTTTCAGCCCGATTCCGGCCATGTCGATCGTGTCCCAGGGCGTTGGCAACCGCTTCATCTCGCTGCTTGGCGGCACCATGCTCTCGTTCTACGACTGGTACGCCGACCTGCCGGTGGCGAGCCCACAGGTGTTCGGCGACCAGACCGACGTTCCCGAATCGGCCGACTGGTGGAACTCGAGCTACCTGATCATGTGGGGCTCCAACGTTCCCGTTACCCGCACCCCCGATGCCCACTTCATGGTGGAAGCCCGTTACCGCGGCCAGAAAGTCATCACGGTCTCGCCCGACTATGCCGACAACTCCAAGTTCGCCGACGAGTGGCTTGCCGTGCACCCCGGCACCGACGGCGCCCTCGCGCTCGCCATGGGGCACGTCGTGCTGAAGGAATTCCTGGTCGATTGCCGCACCCCGCGTTTCGTTGACTATATGAAGAAGTTCAGCGACTCCTCCTACCTGATCGCGCTCGCCCCGCGCCAGGACGCCTGGGTCCCCGGCAAGTTTTTGACGGCCGACGCGCTGCCCGGCACCGACGCATCGGTGTCGAGCGCTGCCTTCAAGACCGTGATGCTCGACGAAAACGCCGAACCGTTCGTGCCGAACGGGTCGATCGGCCACCGGTTCAGCGAGGCCGACAAGGGCACCTGGAACCTCGACCTCGAGGGCCGCGATCCGCTGCTCTCGATAGCGGATGCCCCCGATTACGACGGTGCCACCGTCGCAATCGACCTGCCCCGCTTCGACGTCACGCCGGGCGCGGACAAAGCCGGTGAACAGCACGCCGGAGCGGCCGGCATCGTGCGCCGCGGCGTACCGGTACGCCTCGTCGCCGGCGTGCTCGTGACGACCGTGTTCGACCTGCTGCTCGCCCAGTACGCCGTCGGTCGTCCCGGCCTGCCGGGCGTGTGGCCCACCGGGTACGACGACGCGTCGACGCCCGGTACCCCTGCCTGGCAGGAAGAGATCACCTCGGTGCCGTGGCAGGCCGCCGCGCGCATCGGTCGCGAGTTCGCGCAGAATGCCGAGGATTCACAGGGTCGTTCGATGATTCTGATGGGCGCCGGTACCAACCACTGGTTCCACTCCGACACCATCTACCGCGCCTTTCTCGCGCTCACCACCATGACCGGCTGCCAGGGCGTCAACGGCGGCGGCTGGGCCCACTATGTCGGCCAGGAAAAGGTGCGCCCGCTCACCGGATACGGCCAATATGCCTTCGCCCTGGACTGGGTGCGGCCGCCGCGCCAGATGATCGGCACCGGCTTCTTTTACCTCGCCACCGACCAGTGGCGCTACGACGGACTCAGCGCCGACACCCTGGCAAGCCCGCTCGGCGCCGGCATATTCACGGGACGCACCACCGCGGACACCATGGTCGATTCGGCCAAACGCGGCTGGATGCCCAGCTACCCCACCTTCAACCGCAATTCGCTCGACCTCGTCGACGACGCTGCAGTCGCGGGCCAGGAGCCAGCGGAATACGTGGTCGATTCGCTCCGGGACGGCTCGCTCGAGTTCTCCTGCGAAGACCCCGACGCCCCCGAGAATTTTCCCCGCGTTCTCGTAGTGTGGCGGGCCAACGTGCTCGGCTCCTCCGGCAAGGGCAACGAGTATTTTCTCAAGCACCTGCTCGGGGCGCCCTCCGCTGTGCGCGCCGTCGAATCGATGCCGGCTCGCCGTCCGAAGACCATGAAATGGCATGAGAGCGCGCCGGAGGGCAAGCTCGACCTGATGGTCACGAGCGACTTCCGCATGACGTCGACGACTATTTACAGTGACGTGGTGTTGCCCCCGGCCACCTGGTACGAGAAAAACGATCTTTCAACGACGGACATGCATCCGTTCATTCACTCGTTCAACCCCGCGATCGCTCCGCCGTGGCAGGCCAAGACCGACTTCGACATCTTTCACGTGCTCGCCGCGAAAATCTCCGAAATGTCGGTGACGCACCTCGGCGTGCGGAAAGACCTCGTCGCCGCTCCGCTGCAGCACGACACCCCCGACGGTATGGCCACGCCGCACGGTATTGTGCTCAGCGACCAGCCGCTCATTCCCGGGGTTACCATGCCGAGGCTCGTCGTTGTCGAACGCGACTACCCGGCCTTTGCCGCGCAGCTCGGCGCGCTCGGTCCGCTCACCGCCGCGGAAGGCATGGTCACCAAAGGGGTGAAATTCAACCCCGACGTGGAGGTCGCCTACCTCGGCAAGAAGAACGGCCTGGTGCCCAGCGGGCCAGCCGCCGGCCGTCCGCGCCTGTCGACGGCGATCCACGCCTGTGAAATGGTGCTGGCACTGTCCGGCACCACCAACGGCCGCCTCGGCACCCAGGGTTTTCGCCAGCTCGAGGAACGCACCGGCGTGAAGCTCGCCCAACTGGCCAGCGACAACGAGGGCCGCCGATTCAGCTACCCGGATGTGCAGGGAGCGCCGGTTCCGGTGCTTACCTCCCCGGAGTGGTCGGGTTCCGAGCACGGTGGCCGCCGCTACAGCGCTTTCACCATCAACGTCGAGCACCTGAAGCCCTGGCATACCCTCACCGGTCGCCAGCATTTCTACCTCGACCACGACTGGATGATCGAGCTCGGCGAGCAACTCCCCATCTTTCGGCCGCCGCTGGACATGCACCGCCTGTTCGACGACTCGATCGTCGGCGCGACGACCGCGACCGGTGCGGCGGGCTCGGCAGGTCATGCGGAGGTCGCCGTGCGCTACCTGACCCCGCACTCGAAGTGGTCGATCCACTCCGAATACCAGGACAACCTGCTCATGCTCTCGCTCTCCCGCGGCGGGCCGACGATCTGGATGAGCCCGCAGGACGCCGACAAGATCGGCGTACGCGACAACGAGTGGATCGAGTCGTACAACCGCAACGGCGTCGTCGTGGCGAGGGCGATCGTCTCGCACCGCATGCCGGAAGGCACGGTGTACATGTACCACGCGAAGGACCGCACCATCAACGTGCCGGTCGCCGAAACCAGCGGTATGCGCGGCGGCACCAACAACGCGCTGACCCGCATCCTCTTGAAACCCAGCCACCTGATCGGCGGCTACGCCCAGCTGTCCTTCGCCTTCAACTACCTCGGCCCGACCGGCAACCAACGCGACGAGGTCACCGTGATTCGTCGTCGCAGCCAGAAAGTGGACTACTAATGCGTGTCATGGCCCAGATGTCGATGATTATGAACCTCGACAAGTGCATCGGGTGTCACACCTGCTCCGTCACCTGCAAGCAGGTGTGGACCAACCGCACCGGTGTGGAGTACGCCTGGTTCAACAACGTGGAGACGCGGCCCGGCATCGGCTACCCGCGCGAGTACGAGAACCAGGAGAAGTGGAAGGGCGGCTGGGTACGTAACAAGCGCGGCCGGCTGCAGCTGAAGGCCGGTGGGAGGCTGAAGAAGCTCTCGCAGATTTTCAACAACCCCAACCTGCCGCAAATCGACGACTACTACGAGCCGTGGACCTACGACTACGACATGCTCACCACCGCCCCGGCCGGCACGCAAAGCCCGGTCGCCCGCCCGAAATCGCTTTTGACCGGCCAGGACATGGACATCAAATGGTCGGGCAACTGGGACGACAACCTGGGCGGCTCGCAGGAGACCGCCGCAAAGGACCCGATTCTCGCCACGATGAGCGAGCATGTGAAGATGGAGTTCGAAGAGACCTTCATGTTCTACCTGCCGCGCATCTGCGAGCACTGCCTCAACCCCGCCTGTGTCGCGGCCTGCCCCTCCGGCGCCATGTACAAGCGTGAAGAAGACGGCATCGTGCTCGTGGATGAAGACGGATGCCGCGGCTGGCGCATGTGCGTCTCCGCCTGCCCCTATAAGAAGGTGTACTTCAACCACAAAACGGGCAAGGCCGAGAAGTGCACGCTCTGCTACCCACTGATCGAGCAGGGTAAGCCCACCATCTGCTCCGAAACCTGTGTCGGACGCCTGCGTTACCTCGGCCTCATGCTCTATGACGCCGACGCGGTGCTCGCCGCGGCCTCGATCGAAAACGATCAGGACCTGCTCGGCGCCCAGCGAGCCTGCTTTCTCGACCCGTTCGACCCCGAGGTCATCGCCGCTGCCAAGGCAGAGGGCATGGCTGACGACTGGATCGAAGCGGCCCAGAACAGCCCCATCTATAAGCTCATCTCCGAGTACGAGATCGCCCTGCCGCTGCACCCGGAATACCGCACCATGCCCATGGTCTGGTACATCCCCCCGCTCTCGCCCGTGGTCGATGTCGTCAGCAACTCGGGCAGCGACGGGGAAGACGCCCGCACCCTGTTCGCCGCGATCGACAAGCTGCGCATCCCGGTGGAATACCTCGCCGGGCTGTTCTCGGCCGGCGACGTGGTTCCGGTGGAGCTGTCACTGCGCAAGCTCGCCGCGATGCGCGCCTATATGCGCGATATCAACCTCGGCAACGAGCCTGACGAGCGCATTCCGAACGCGGTCGGCATGACCGGCGAGACCATTCAGGCCATGTACCGGCTGCTCGCAATCGCCAAGTACGAAGACCGCTACGTCATTCCCAAGGCCCACGTCGAGACCGCGCGGGAGCTTGAAGAGCTCGGCTGCTCGCTCGACACCGACGGCGGCCCCGGCATGGGCGGGCCCGGATCCGCCGGGCACAGTGGCCCATACGGCAACACCGTGGGCATACCACTCGGTGCCACCGTCGACAACTACAACCAGATGACCGGGCGCCCGAGTGCGACCGCGCCGACCACCCCGGGCCGGGTCAACCTGCTCAACTGGAACGGTAACGGAGCGCCCCAGGGCATGTTCCCGCCGATAGCGGATGCCGGGAGCCCCGCGTGAACGTCGGCACCCTCGGCGCACGGATGAACTTCGGCTTTCGGGCGCCCAAGACGGCTCCGCGAGCGATTGCGGCCGTTCCGCTGACGCCCGAGCAGGGGGTCGTCGCGCACATGGCGGCGTCGATTCTGCTCGACTACCCCGCGCCGGAACGGCGGGCGCAGTTTTCGCTGGTGGAGGAATCCGTTGCGGATCTGCCCGGCGAGCTGCGCCGCAGCTTCCAGGCTTTTTTCACGGCGGTCAACGCGCTCAGCCAGCAGGAGCTCGAAACGCACTTCACCGCGACCTTCGACCTGAAACGCAAATGCTGCCCGTACCTCACCTACTACGCCGCCGGCGATACCCGCCGTCGCGGTATGGCGCTCGTGCGATTCGTCGAGGCCTACCGGGCGGCGGGCTGGCAGCTGGATGCCGACGAACTGCCCGACTACCTGCCGATGGTGCTGGAATTCTCAGCGCTTTCCGATTCGCCGATCGCGCAGGAACTGCTCGCCGCGCACCGCGACGGCATCGAGGTTTTGCGCTCGGCGCTCGAGAAATTCGACAGTCCCTACGCTCACCTGGTTGAGGCGGTGTGCCTGTCGTTGCCCATGATCGACGACGAGACCCGCGAACGCTACCTCAACCTGGTCAATGAGGGGCCGCCGACCGAGACGGTCGGCATGACCTACCTCGGCAATCTGAAGCCGTTTTCCGCGCACGCGAATGAAGATGTGAGAGTATGACCGCCTGGGATTACCTGCTCTGGGTCGCTTTTCCCTACGCCGCGACGGGCGTGTTCGTGGTGGGCCACCTGTTGCGTTACCGCTATGACCAGTTCGGCTGGACCTCGCGGTCCAGTCAGACCTACGAGAACCGCCTGCTGCGCTGGGGTTCACCCATGTTTCACTATGGCATTCTCATGGTGATCGGCGGGCATGTCGTCGGCTTGTTCATTCCCAAGCCGTGGCTGGAATTCTTCGGCGTGACCGAGCACATGTACCACCTCGGTGCGACCTGGCTGGGCAGCTTCGCCGTCGTACTCACCGTTGCCGGACTCGCCATTTTGATCTACCGTCGCCGCCTGACCAAACGGGTGCTGCTGGTCACGACGGTGATGGACAAAGTCATGTACGTGTTCCTGGCCAGTACGATCACCTTTGGCACGACGGCGACCGTGCTGTATCAAATCTTTGGCGGCGGCTACGACTATCGCGGGTCGATCTCACCCTGGATCCGCTCGCTGTATAGCCTGCAGCCCGACCCGTCGCTGATGAGCGACGTGCCGTTCTTCTTTCAACTGCACGTGCTGACGGCCACGACGCTGTTCCTGCTCTGGCCATTCACCCGACTGGTGCACGTGTTCTCGGCGCCACTCGGCTACCTCGTGCGCCCCTATGTTGTCTACCGTTCCCGCGACGACCCTCGAGGCGCCGGTTCGCGGGCGCCCCACCGGGGCTGGGAGAAAAGCGAGCGCCCGCTGGAACGCTCCAGAAAGTAGTCTGTTTTCATGGTGCGGATCAAGAGGGCGTATGAGGCGGCATCCGCTTCTGATGGATGCCGGGTGCTGGTTGATCGACTCTGGCCGCGCGGTGTCTCCAAGGAGAGCGCCGACCTCGATGAGTGGCTGAAAGAGATCGCGCCATCACCCAAGCTCCGCACCTGGTGGAAGCACGACCCGAAGCGCATGGACGAGTTCGCCGTGCGCTACCGCGCCGAACTCGACGGTACTACCGAGACCCAGGCGGCCGTCGTGCAGCTTCGCGCGCTCGCCGCGGCCGGCGTGACGACGTTGGTCTATGGAGCAAAGGACCAACGGGTGAACCATGCGCGGGTGCTCGCCGAATACCTGCAGGAGAAGTAGCCGCACTAGGTCACATACCGCGTGAAGGAATACTGTGCCCCCTTTCGGCCTTGGGAATAAAGGCGCCTGCACGCGGCCGTGGACTCTCAAGGGGCTCCGCTGCGCGGGACAGGGGCGCCAGTGTGACTCACGAATGACAAGAGGAAGTGTCGAACCAGTGACTTCAGTAGTTCCCGTCAGTACCCACGGCAGCAGATTTCCCAGATGGGTGCGCTCGTTCAGCGTTCAGATCATCGCCGCGCTCATCATCGGTCTCGGCCTCGGGCTGATGGCCAAATACACCGGCAGTACCGAAGCGAACCCCAACGGTCTCGGTGCGACCCTGAAAATTATCGGGTCAAGCTACGTCTCGCTGCTGCAAGCTGCCGTCGTACCGCTCATCTTCACGGCCGTGGTCAGCTCCATCGCGAACCTGCGCGCAGTGTCCAACGCGGCGAAGCTGGCGTGGAACACTCTTCTGTGGTTTGCCATCACCGCGTTGATTGCCGTTCTGATCGGCATCGGACTGGGCGTGCTGGTGCGACCGGGAGCCGGAACGGGCATCACCGAGAATGCCGAATACACCGGCAAGACCGGGGACTGGTGGGCATTTTTGACCGGGCTCTTCCCGAAGAACTTCCTCGGACTCGGCGCCAATACTTCCGTCGTTGACGGCATCGCAAGCACCACCGTCAGCTTTAACGTGCTGCAGATTCTCGTCATCGCCATCGCGGTAGGCATTGCCGCGTTGAAGGTGGGCAAAGCTGCCGAGCCATTCCTGAACCTCAACGCGTCAGCTCTGGCGGTCATTCAAAAGGTGCTGTGGTGGATTATTCGCATCGCGCCGCTCGGCACGATCGGTCTGATCGGTAATGCCGTCGCGGTCTACGGGTGGGACACCATGGGTTCGCTGGGCAAGTTCGCAGCCACCATCTACGTTGGCCTGATCCTGGTACTGTTCGTGGTCTACCCGGTACTGATCAAGTCTCACGGTCTCTCCGTCAAGCAGTACTACTCGGGTGTCTGGCCGGCTGTTCAGCTGGGCTTCGTGTCGCGCTCATCCATCGGCACTCTTCCGCTGACGCAGCGCGTCACGGAACGCAGCATGGGCGTACCGCGCGGATATGCATCCTTCGCTGTTCCGCTCGGGGCGACGACCAAGATGGATGGTTGCGCGGCTATCTACCCCGCCGTCGCCGCCATCTTCGTGGCACAGTTCTTCGGAATTCAGCTGGACCTCACCCAGTACCTGCTCATTGTTCTCGTATCCGTACTGGGTTCGGCAGCCACGGCCGGCACCACGGGCGCCGTCGTCATGCTGACGCTGACCCTGTCAACGCTGGGTCTGCCGCTGGCCGGGGTCGGCCTTCTGCTGGCCATTGATCCGCTCATCGACATGGGCCGCACCGCCGTGAACGTGGCCGGTCAGGCGCTCGTGCCCACGATCGTGGCGAAGCGCCAGGGAATCCTCGACGAGACGCTGTACAACGCGCCGCGAACCTCGCAGCCCTTTACGGACGACGTAGCGGAGCCCGCGCCGTCTGAACTGTCCGAGACGCGCGTCTAACCGTTCCGAGTACACGCATTCAGGCGCGGCCCGGCTCACGGGCCGCGCCTGAATGCGTGTGTGGGCCCTGCCGATCCCGTTGATCGGGTTTGCCAGGTTTGCCGGGCGCGTTGCGCGGTCCCTGGATTAGATGCAGGTGTTGCGCTTCTTGCGCAGCGCCCGCACCACGCACGCACGGTGCGACCGACGGCCGTTTGGGCGACGGGTCGGCATCCGCTTCACACAATGGCTGACGGATGCCCGGTTCAAGCCGTCAGGACGGCGAGACCACCGTGTTGCACCGCCAACAGGTGGCCGGTAACTCGCCGGAGACGTAGGCGCCGCACTCCGGACAGACCTGTTCGAGCCAGCAGACCGGGTCACCGCCTGGTGGTTCTTCTCTTCTGGTCATCGGTGACCTCCTCATGTCAGTATGACCCCCTGCTGGCAGGAAAAAACCCGAAGCCCCCCGCTGGAGGAGGAGGAGGCTTCGGGTCGATGGAGGGAGCGTCAGCTCGGGTTGGGGGCACCGGGACGCGCGTAATAGAACCAGGCGAGCCCGGTGCAGAGCACGCAGAAGGCGGAGCAGCCGATGAAGAAAGTGGTCGGGCTCATGCCGGTGAGGGCCATACCCACGATGAACGGTCCGAACGCGGCGATCGCCGCCGTCCAGCCGATCGCTCCGCCGGCCTGCCGCTTGGGAAAGATCATCGGCATCTGCTTGAACGTTCCGGCATTGGCCAGCCCGGAGAAGAAGAAGATGATGATCATGCCGGTGAGAAAGCCGTCGAACTCGTCGACGCTCGTCGGAGTGAGAAAGAATACCGTGACGGTGGTGCCGACGGCCATGCCTGCGCCGCCGATGAAGGTGAAAATGGCGCCGCCGAACCGGTCGCAGAGCGGGCCAGAGGCCGCGCGCACGAGGGCGCCGACGACGGGGCCGATGAAGGCAAAAGCGAGCGGGTTGGGAGCATCCGGAAAATCGCCGTACACGTTGAGAATGATCAAGCCCATCTGCGCGGCCAGGCCGCTGAATGCGCCGAAGCTCATGAGGTAGATGGCGGTCATGATCCAGGTGTGCTTGACCGTGAAGATGTCGAGCTGCTGTCTGAAGTTGGCCTTGATCGGCACACGCTTGAGACAGAGGAGGGCGAGGACGATCGCGAGGATCACCCAGGGGATGAGCACGAGTCCGCCGTTGTGCAGCCAGACCAGTTCACCGTTCGAGTCGCTCTCCGGGGTGAGGGCGGCAGTGCCGAGCAGGCCGAAACCGACCACCCACGGAGTGAGCAGCTGAATGAGACCGATGCCGAAGTTGCCGAGCCCCGCCTGCAGGCCGAGGGCCGTTCCGGCCAGGCGCTTGGGAAAGAAATAGCTCGTCGACGCCATGAACCCCGAGAAGCTGCCGCCGCCGATACCCGCGGCGAACGAGAGTGCCAGCAGCACCCAGTAGGGGGTGGTGACGTCGCGGGCGACGAGGGTCCAGCCGATCATCGGCAGCAGCAGCAGGGCGCTCGACAGGGCGACGAGTACGCGGGTGCCGAGAATCGGCGGTAAAAACATGAAGATGAGTCGCAACAGGCCGGCGGCGAGGCCCGGCAGAGCGACCAGCCAGTACAGCTGGCTGGTGCCGAGGTCGAAGCCGATGTCGTTCAGCCGTGGGGCGATAGCGCTGACCAGGTACCAGGCCGCGAAGCCCAGGGTCATGCTGAAAGTCGTGATCCACAGGGTGCGCCACGCAAGGCGCGAATCCCACGTTTCGTCGTGTTCCGGATCCCAATTGGAGAGGTCCGGCTTCAGCGTGGACGTAACGCGTGGTGGTAAGACGGTTGACATGGGATTCCTCGGCTGGTTGTCGGGCATACGGCCCGCTGCGTAACCAGCCTGTTCGTTTGCCGTTCGGCGTGCACCGCGCAAACACCGTGATAAATGAATTCGGCCCAGAGCGGATGCCGGTAGCCGAACCGCTCGGGCTGCGTCGCGGTAGTGTAGAACGGTGAAAACTCAGCTCAAGCTTGGTGCCGAACTCGGGGCCGTCGTGATCACCGTGTCTGATCGCTCGTCGCGCGGGGAGCGCGAAGACCGGTCGGGGCCGGCCACCGTCGATGCGCTCGCGGAGGTCGGCATACCGTGCGGGCCACCGCGGGTGGTGCCCGACGGCATCGAGAGTGTGGCGGGAGCGATCTTGGCAGCGCTCGGCGATGGCGCTCGCCTCGTCGTGACGACCGGTGGCACCGGCGTCTCGGCGCGCGACCTCACACCCGAGGGCACGACGACCGTGATCCACACTATTCTGCCGGGAATCTCCGAGCGGATGCGCGCGTTGAGCGCCGCGACGATCCCCACCGCGGTGCTGTCCCGCGGTATCGCCGGCATCGCCGATTCGGTCGGCAACAACGGTGCCCTGGTCGTGAACCTGCCCGGTTCCACCGGCGCGGTGCGCGACGGTGTGGCCATTCTTGCGCCGCTCGTGCGGCACATCATCGACCAGCTCGACGGGGGGGACCACTGATGGCTGCTGGCTTCGCCCTGGTCACCGAGTCACTGCTCGACGTGGGCGAACACCTGTCGGCGGTGTCCGATGCAACCCACGGGGCCGTGGTGACGTTTATCGGGCAGGTGCGCGATCATGATCCGGATGCTTCCGGCCGCGTCACGGGCCTCGACTACAGTGCGCATCCCGACGCGGGGCGCATCATCGGTGAGATCGCTGACCGGGTGCGGGGGAAGCATCCGCTGGTGGTGCTGGCGGTCAGCCATCGCATCGGACACCTCGAGGTCGGTGACCTCGCCCTCGTGGCGGTCGTGGCGAGCGCGCACCGCGGCGACGCCTTCGCAGCCTGTGAGAGTCTCGTCGAGGCCGTGAAGGCAGAGGTGCCGATCTGGAAGAAGCAGTACGAGGTTGACGGAACGCATTCCTGGGTCGGTTTATAGCCTCGACCGGTCAGGAACTACGAGCACCGAAGCGACGGGGCGAATCGTGGAAGTCGCGTTCGGAAAACCGGGTGGTCAGCCGCCGGCGAAGGGGGGGAGCACGTCGACCGCGTCGGTGGGTGCGAGCGTGACCGCGTCATCGCCGGCGCGGGCGCCGTTCACCAGCAGGGAACACAGCTCGAGTACGCGCATGAACTCGGTGCCGTAGCGCTCGGCGAGCTCGGCGCGCAACTCGCCGATCGTGCCCGCGTCGAGCGTGGCCGTGTCGGTCTGGGCGGCCTCGGCTGCGCCGGCAAAGAATCGCAGGGTCGCCATCAGAGCTTCTCGGGTGCCCAGTCGCGGGCGAGTTCGCTCGCGGCGGCGCAGGCAGCTTCAATATCGGTGCCCGTTCCACCGTTCTTCGCGGCGGCGAGGCCGATCAGAAAGGTGCTCAGGGGAGCGGCCGGCCGGGCCACGTTGTGGGCAATGTCGCGGGCTGCGTCGAGCAGGTCGCCCACCGGCACGTCGGCCGGGTCGAGCTGCAGCCGATCGGCGAGGGCCGTGAGCCACTCGTCGAGCGCTTCGGGAGGCAACGGTGTAGAGCTCATTCGGGGTCACTCCTTTGGTCGGGCTGAATTGTCGGAGCACCGGTCAAGCGAGCGGTGCTGCTCTCAACATCTTCCCACGTGTCCACGTCAGCGCCGGCTTCGGATTCGTCCAGCAGCCCCGTGAGGTTGAGTCCCGCGAGCAGCTCACGCATGCTGGCACCATTCACGTGAGTGCCCAGTCGGTCCACGGCGGCGCGCAGGGCGGGTGCCCGGTAAATCCCGGCAAGCCATTGGGCGTGGCCGGTGTCGTCGGTGAGGTGCAGGCCCTCGGTCTGTTCACCGATGGTCTCTGCAGCGGATGCTGCCGCGACGAGCAGGCGGGCGGCATCCGCTCCCCAGGGCAGATCGCAGGCGAGTACGAGCACCCAATCGGCGGGTGCATCGGCGTTCGCCGCAAGCGCGGTGAGGCCAGCCGCGATGCCGGCCACCGGGCCGCCGAACGGAGGATCCTCCAGGGCCCAGACCAGGGCGTCGTCCGGTAGGTCGCCGGCGGCGGGCCGGGCGGCGGGCGGGCCGACGACGACGGCGTTCCGGGCGACCGGGCGGGCGTCGAGAACCCGGGAGAGCAGGGTGCGCCCGGCCACTTCGACCGCGGGCTTGAGTGCGCCGCCGAGTCGGCGGCCGCGGCCGCCGGCGAGCACGAGCAAATCGACAGTGGCGCCGGCAAGTGCACTCATGTCGCCTGCCCAGCGGAGGGGAGCGCCTGATTTCGGTGCGCGCTCCGGTAACCGGTGTAGCGGCTACCGAAACTGGGCGCGCCCGTGATGATGGCGGGGCATCCGTTTTGAGCGAAGGATGTGCCGGAATCGCGCCGGGTCAAGCGCGCAGCCAGTCGCCGCTCTTGCCGCCGCTCTTGGCGAGGAGGCGCACGTTTTCGATCGTGACAGATTTATCGAGGCCCTTGACCATGTCGACGACCGCGAGGGCAGCGACCGTGACGGCGGTGAACGCTTCCATTTCGACGCCGGTGCGGTCGGCGGTGCGCACGGTGGCGGTGATGCTGACACCGTCATCGTCAACGATGAGGTCGACGACGGCGCCGTGGACACCGATCACATGGGCGAGGGGGAGCAGGTCGGCGGTTTTCTTGGCGCCCTGGATTCCGGCGATACGGGCCACGGCGAGCACGTCGCCCTTGGGCGCGGTGCCGTCACGGAGGGCGGCGATCACTGTCGCGCCGCAGCGCACGAAACCGGCGGCGGTGGCGCTGCGCACGGTCGGAACCTTGTTGGTCACGTCGACCATACGAGCCTGTCCGGCCGAGTCGAGGTGGGTGAACAGCTGTGCGGGCATGGTCGCTCCGGTCGTGTCGGTGGTGTGCGTCATGATGTCAGCATGACAGTGATGAGGTCGCCGCCGCGAATGTGAGTCGTGCCTTCGAGCACGATGGCGAGCCCGTTGGCCTGCGCGAGGCCGGCGACGAGGTGCGAACCCGACCCGCCGCGAGAAGCTGGGCGTGCCTCGATGATGTCTGTGCTGACGTCTGCGCTGCCGTCTGTGCTGACGTCTGTGCTGCCGTCTGCGCTGCCATCCGTGCTGCCGTCTGTGCTGTCGGCGTCGGCGTCAATGGTGCGGTGCGTGAGGATGACGGGCATGTACTGGGCACGTCCGGGCGGGGAACGCCAGCCATCGACGACCGTAGCGGTGACGGTGCGCCGATGCAGGGTCTCCTGGCCGAGCAGACGCCGCAGCGCGGGTCGCACAAACACCTCGAAGGACACGTAGGCGCTGACCGGGTTGCCGGGCAGGGCGAAGATCAGCGGTCCGGGCACACTGTCGGTGGCGGGCCAGCGTCCGAACCCCTGCGGCTTACCGGGTTGCATCTTGACCGGTCCGAAGTCGACCGTGCCGAGCGGCTTCAGCACGGCCTTGACCACGTCGTACGCTCCGACGCTCACCCCGCCGGAGAGCACGATCACGTCGACCTGGCCGGCCAGCTCGGTCAACACCGCACGCAGCACGTCGTCGTCGTCGGGCACGGCGCCGATCCGTACGGGAATCCCGCCGGCCTCGGCGACGGCCGCCGACAGCAGAAAGGAGTTGGAATCGGGAATCTGGCCGCGACGCGTCGGGCTGCCGGGAGTGACGAGTTCGCTGCCGGTGGAGATGACGGCCACCCGAGGAGCGGGGTGCACGAGAACAGAGCTGGTTCCGGCGCTAGCCGCTGCGGCGACCCGGGTAGGCCAGAGCACGCTGCCCGCGCGCAGCACCCGGTCCCCGGCGTGGGCGTCTTCGCCGGCCCGGCGTACATGCGCGGCGGGCTTGGGCGCCTGAAGGATGGTGACCTGCTCGGTGCCCTGGTCGGTGTC
The DNA here is from genome assembly GCF_004403585.1 of Cryobacterium sp. Hb1. Classification (NCBI taxonomy): domain Bacteria; kingdom Bacillati; phylum Actinomycetota; class Actinomycetes; order Micrococcales; family Microbacteriaceae; genus Cryobacterium; species Cryobacterium sp. Hb1. The sequence goes on from NZ_SOHI01000006.1 coordinate 55,443, forward strand.
TTCGATCGGCACGACGGCATCCGCTCCGTCGGGAATCGGCGCGCCCGTCATGATCCGCGCGACCTGCCCGGGTACCAGGCGCGGGTTCTGGTCCGTGCCGGCGGCGAGGTCGGCCACGACGGGCAGGGTGATCGGGTTCTGAGCGGATGCTTCGAGCAGATCAGCGCGGATAACGGCGTAGCCGTCCATCGCGGAGTTGTCGAAGGGAGGCGTGTCGGTCACCGTGAGTACGTCTTCGGCCAATACGAGCCCACGGGCCTCGTCGAGGCCGAGCCGCACCGGCGGCAGGGGATCGACACTGCCGAGCACGATCGCAAGGTGAGCGGCAACGCTGCGTGCGGATGTGGCGGGTGCGCAGGCATCCGCCCGCTCGGTGTGCGTGTGATCGTGTGTGCGTTCGGTGTCGGTCACCGGCTAGACCAGACTGTCTGACTGGTCGGTGTTGCCGGCGTCGTCGCCCGTCGTGGCGTGCTGCCTGGTCGGGACGGGCTCTGGCGACTCCCAGCGGCTGCCGATACCCGAGGCGCCCCCGGCGGTGACGAGGTCATCCCAGGCGAGGATCCCGCCGCTGAGCACGGAAACATCGGTGAATCCCGCCTCACGCAGCGCGTTCGCGGCGCGGGCCGCCCGACCGCCGGCGTGGCAATGCAGAATCAGCGGCGTGTCTTGAGGCAGCGCGGCGCGGCCACTGTCTGAGAGCGCTCCATCGGTGAGAAGCTCGCCGATGGGCAAAAGCCGGGCCGTTGGAATCGAGCTTTCGGCGAATTCATCTGGCTCGCGCACGTCCACGACGAGAAAATTATCGGTGCCGGCGCTTTGCGCGGCGAGGCGGTGGACAAGTTCCACGCTCGAGACCTCGGGGGTGCTCTTCATGGCCGCCTCGGCGAGCTCGGCTGAACGCTCGGTGGCGATCTCGGCGGCGGTCGGCTCGGCGGCAATGCCGGTTCCGAGCAGGGGAATCTCGCTGAACCGACCCGATAGCGCGTCGATCACCAGCACCCGACCGATCAGGGGCGAGCCGATCCCCGTGATGAGCTTGATGGTTTCGGTCGCCATGAGCGACCCGACCTGGCCGCACAGCGCGCCCAGCACACCGGCGTCGGCGCAGTTGGGCACCTCGCCCTCGGCCGGTGGCGTCGGGAACAAGTCGCGCAGGTGCACTCCGGTGATACCGCTGCCGGCCGGCGGAGTGGCCCAGAACACCGAGAGCTGGGCGTCGAACCGCAAAACGGATGCCCACACCAGCGGCAGCCCCAGCCGCGCGCAGGTGTCGTTGACGAGAAACCGGGTCGGAAAGTTGTCGGTACCGTCGATGACGATGTCGTAGCCACCGATGATCTCGGCCGCGTTGCTCGCCACGAGACGATCGGAGTGCCGGACGACCGTGGTTTCCGGAGCGATCTCGGCGACGCGCTCGGCGGCGCTGTCCACCTTGGGATGGCCGACATCCGCTTGCCCGTGAACGATCTGGCGCTGCAGGTTGCTCGGTTCCACGTCGTCATCGTCGACGATACCGATGGTGCCCACACCGGCCGCTGCGAGGTAGAGCAGGGCGGGGGAGCCGAGTCCACCGGCGCCGAGCACGAGCACCCGGGCGTTGGCGAGGCGGCGCTGACCGAGTTCATTGAGCTGGGGGAGGCGACGCTGGCGGGCGGTACGCACGGTTTCGGAGGCGGTGAGCCGATCAACGGGCTCGACAAGGGGAGGAATAGCCATGACTTAACGCTAGGCGCTGCGCGGCCCCGCGGCCACCAGCTCGGGGAAGAGTGCCGCCGAACCGCCCTGCACAGAGGCATAACTCCTGCAATCTGTCGCCGCCGCCGTCACTCTGCCCCTATCTGAGCGGTTCGTACCGGTCGGGCTGAGCAATTTGCAGGAGTTATGCGCATGGCGCGGGAGAGCCGGTAGAGGTTTCGGGGACAGCTGGGCGAGGTTTCCGGGACAGCCGGTAGGGGTTTCCGGGAGAGCCGGCAGGGTTGAAACCGCACATGCGGTGCTATCGTGCCATTTATGACGCAATATCGGATTAGTGAGGCCGCCGAGCTGCTCGGCGTCAGTGACGACACCGTACGACGCTGGGTCGACGGTGGCCGTCTCGCAGCGGATGCCGACGCCACCGGTCGCCTCGCGGTCGACGGAACCGCGCTCGCGGCCTTCGCGGTCGACCAGGCGAGCACCCCGACCGACCCCTCGAGCGTGGGCCGCAGCGCCCGCAATCGATTCGTCGGCATCGTCACCGCCATCACCCTGGACACGGTCATGGCCCAGGTCGAACTGCAGTGCGGCCCGCACCGCGTGGTCTCGCTCATGTCGAGCGAGGCCGTGCGCGAACTCGGCCTCGAGATCGGCTCGCTCAGCGTCGCCGTGATCAAGGCCACCAACGTGATCGTCGAAACTCCGGGACGGATGCCGTGAGCCGCCTACCGCAGGCACTGGCCGTTCTGGCCGTGCTCGTCCTGGCCCTCACCGGCTGTGCACCATCGAATGCCTCGAATGACTCGACCACCTCGAACACCTCGAACACCTCGAACACCGATGAGCCGACCGGTCAGGGGCTGGCGCCCCAAACCCTGAGTGTCTACGCCGCCGCGTCTCTGACCGGCGCCTTCGACGAGCTCGCCACCCTGCTCGAACACGAGAATCCGGCCGTCGACGTGCAGGTCACCTACGACGGATCCTCCACCCTCGCCACCCAGATCGCCGCCGGCGCCCCCGCCGACGTGTTCGCCAGTGCCGACCAGAAGAACATGCAGCCGCTCGGCGACGACGCACTGGTCGGCCCCGCCACGCTGTTCGCCGGTAACACCCTGCGCATTGCGGTCGCCCCGGGCAACCCGCTCAAGATCGAAACCCTGAAGGATCTCGCCCGACCCGGCGTCATCACCGTGCTGTGCGCGGCGCAGGTGCCGTGCGGCGCGGCATCCGCTAGCCTGCTCGCCAATGCGGGCGTCAGCCTCACACCCGCCAGCGAGGAACAGAATGTGACGGCCGTCGTCACTAAAATCGCCGGCGGCGAAGCGGATGCCGGCCTCGTCTACGCGACGGACGTCGCCGCCAATCCCGACCGCATCCAGGGCGTGACGCCGGCCGGAGCGGATGCGGTCGTCGGGCACTATCCGATCGCGGTCGTCGCCGACAGCGCGCACGCCGAGGCCGCCCAGGCCTTCGTCGACCTGGTCCTCTCCCCGGCCGGTCAGGCCGTGCTCGCCGCCCACGGCTTTCTTGCCCCGTGAGGGTTCTGGTTCGTCTGGGCCCACCTTGTGATCGCAGGCCCAGGTTAGAACCTGGGCCTGCGTTCCGGGCCCGGGCCCGGGCCCGGAACGACACCCGGAACGGAGCCGGAAACGGAGCCCGGAACGACACCCGGAACGACACCCGGAACGACACCCGGAACGGAGCCGCGACCGGAGCCGCGAACGAATCCAAGAGGTGGCGCGCGTGATCCCGCGCCTGCTCTATGTACCCGCCAGCATCGGCCTGGCCCTGCTCGTGCTGCCGCTCGCCGGCCTCCTGCTCAAGGTCGACTGGCCTGCCCTGCCGGCCCTGCTGCTCTCACCCGAGGCCCTGCAGCCGCTGGGTTTGTCGCTGGTGACGGCATCCGTTTCGACGCTGCTCTGTCTGCTGCTCGGCGTGCCGCTCGCCGTCGTCATCGCCCGGTCGAAGCCGCGTGCAGCCGGCTTATTACGCGCGCTCGTGACCGTGCCACTCGTCTTGCCGCCGCTCGTGGGCGGTATCGCACTGCTCGCCCTGCTCGGACGCGGCGGTGTACTCGGCAACACCCTCGAACTTGCCGGACTGCGCATCCCCTTCACGACCGCGGCGGTCGTCATTGCGCAAACCTTCGTGGCCCTGCCGTTTCTCGTGATCGCGGTCGAGGGCGCGCTGCGCACCGCCGGCATCCGCTATGAGCGTGTCGCCGCGACCCTCGGCGCCGGCCGCGGCACGGTCTTCGCGCGCATTACGCTGCCGCTCGTCGGCCCCGGACTTCTCGCCGGCACCGTTTTGAGCTTCGCCCGCGCGCTCGGCGAATTCGGCGCGACCGCCCTCTTCGCCGGCAACCAGGTCGGAGTCACCCGCACCATGCCCCTCGCCATCTACACCGCCTTCAACGGCTCGGGCGTGACGACCGACCAGGCAGTGGCCCTGTCGTTGCTGCTCATAGCGGTCGCCGTGATCATTCTCGTGCTGGTTGGAACCCGCCGGGCGAGCGTACTCTCGTGACCGCCACCCTCGGCCAGGACGTCACCGCACTTCTCGCCGCGAACCTACAACTCACCCGAGGCGGGTTCACCCTCGACGTGCAACTCACACTCGCGCCCGGCGAGGTGCTGGCCCTCCTGGGCCCGAACGGCTCGGGCAAATCGACCGTGCTCGATCTGCTTGCCGGACTGGCCACCCCCGATACCGGAACCGTCACCCTCGATGGAGCGACCCTCACCGCGCCCGGCCGGCTCGTGGCACCCGAGAATCGCGCTATCGGCCTGCTCGGACAAGAGCCCCTGCTCTTTCCGCACCTGAGCGCCCGCGCCAACGTGGCCTTCGCGCTCCGGGTCGGCGAAGCGCAACTGAACGCCGCCTCGGCCCGGGTGCAGGCCGACCGCTGGCTCGACCGCGTCGGCCTGGCCGGCCTCGGCAACAGCTTGCCGGGCGCCCTCTCCGGCGGACAGCAGCAGCGCGTCGCCCTCGCCCGCGCCCTCGCGGCCGGCCCGCGCGTGCTCCTGCTCGACGAGCCGATGGCCGCCCTCGACGCGGAAACAGCACCCTTCATCCGTCAACTCATCCGCGAGCAGCTTGCCGAAACCGGCACCAGCGCCATCATCGTCACCCACGACATCGTCGACGCCGTCGTGCTCGCCCACCGCGTCGCCGTACTGCACCACGGCGCGCTCATCGACGAAGGCACGACCGCAGCGGTGCTCGCGGCCCCGCAGAACCCCTTCGTCGCGGCCCTCGCCGGCGTCAACCTCGTGGTGGGTACCGCGCAGAACGGCGCGGTCGTCGCCCCAGACGGCCGCACGTTCTGGGTACGCCCAGCGGATGCCGCGGCCCTGTCACCCGCAACCCCCGCCAGAGAGGCCCCCGGCTCCGGGGCCCCCGGCTCCGGGGCCCCCGCCTCCGCAGCCCCCGCGCCCGTCGCGGCCGTCTTTCGCCCGGCATCCGTCGTCGTGCACACGGAACAGCCCCGGCACGCCAGCCCCCGCAACGTCTGGTCGGCCCGGGTGAGGAGCATTGAGCCGGGCAGCGGCGGAGTGCGCCTGCGCACGAGCGGCGACCCGGAGGTCATCGCGGAGCTGACCCCGGCCGCGGTTGCCGACCTCGGCCTGCAGGTGGGCTCGACGGTCTGGCTTTCGGTCAAGGCCACCGATGTGAGTGCCTACCGTCGCTGACGTGTACATTCCGGGCACCAGGGACGTCGCTCCACGCTGAGAAAAAGGGTATTTCACGATGATGTGCCGGCGAGCGTCAACTTTGACGTGGCACCATCCAAGTACCCGGGGGAGCCGCACCGTTTTCGGGCAGTAACCGTCTTTTACCCCGCCGCCCACGTGAAATCACTGCTGTCTCGCACGCATAGAACAGGAAGAAGTTTGATCGACTCCACGGCGTCTCCGTTCAGCACGCCGAGGAGCAACTTCACGGCGACCCGGCCGATGTCGTGCATCGGCGAGTGCACCGATGACAGCGCGATAGGCAGTTGCGCGGCCAGCGACGTGTCATTGAATCCGACAATTGCCAGATCGCGGCCCACGTGCAATCCATGAGAATTTGCCGCGCCCATGGCGCCGATGGCTGCGAAGTCGTTGACCGCGAAGATCGCGCTGGGGCGACGATCTGTGTCTCGCAGAATGCTATCCGCTGCGGTGTGCCCGCCCAATGTGTCGAAGCGCGACCATACGATGGCGCTCTCCGGGATTGTTCCACCGAGCGCGCGAAACCGGGAGACGAAGCCGTGCGTGCGATCGACCCCAGTACTGGCGTAGGGTTCACCAGCGATGATGGAAACATCGCGGTGGCCCTGGTCCCAGAGGTGCTGCGCCACCAGAGCTCCGCCGAGGATGTCATCGCAGGTGGCTGATGCAAAGCCGGCAATGGCACGGTTCATGAGCACGAACGGCACCTTGCGTTCGGTGAGATCGTCGAGAATATTGCCGTCAAGGTGCGCGTCACCGATGATGAGGCCATCTACCCGCCGAGACAGCATGATTTCCATCTTGCGCCGCTGTATCGATGTATCGTCACGAGAGTTCATGACGAATGTGGAATAGTTCGCGTCGTCGGCTGCCTCGTCGATCCCTTCGTACATAACCGCAAGCACGAGGTCGGAAAGACGCGGAACGATAACTCCGAGAAGATGCGTGCGCCGCGTGCGCAGGCTCGTGGCCTGGGGGTCGGGGGAGTAGCCCACCTTCTTGGCGAGGTCACGCACACGTTGGGCCGTCACCGGCGCGGCGGCGCCGCGTGCCGTGTCAGCTTTTCCATGCAGGATCCGTGACACGGTCGACGGGTGCAGGCCGAGTTCGGCGGCCAGATCTTTCAGGGTGACGGACCCCGGTCCGATGCCTGTCATGTCGCTGTCTCCAGTTTCCGTGATCCGAGAGAGCCGGATACGAAGCTTGACTTGCCTGTCGATCTCATTCTATAGTTTGACAACCTCACTACCCAAACGATTGGGTAGCGAGTGTTACGTACCCGCAATGACGCGTGCAGTCGGCCGAAACATTGGGTATTTACTCTTGCATCAAGAAACCCAATCGTTTGGGTACCGACCCCCGGAGAAAATAATGACAGATCGTGCCGGCACCCACGTGGTGTTGCTGGCGACCGGGGGAACAATCTCGTCCCGCGCCCGCTCTGCGGAAGGCGGTGCCGCGGTTGCCGCCGACGCCGGTGCACAGGTTCTCGGCGGTCTGGCCACGGCCCCGGCCTACCCCGTGCGGGTCGTCGACGTCGCCTGTGAGGGGTCCTACCTGCTCACTCTCGTCGACATGATCGCGATCTGCGCGCAGATCAAGATTGCCCTCGCCGACCCATCGGTGCGGGGGGTCGTCGTCACGCACGGCACTGACACGATGGAAGAGACCGCCTACCTGGCCGACCTCACCCACGACCACGTGAGCCCGGTGGTCTTTACCGGGGCGCAGAAATCCGCCGACGCCGCCGACCCCGACGGTCCCGGCAACCTCGCCGATGCGATCGCGGTCGCTGGATCACCTGCGGCAGCAGGCCTCGGCGTGTTGATCGTTTTCGCCGGCGAGATATTCCCCGCCCACGGCGTGCGCAAAGCACAGACCTTCGCGCTTCATGCCTTCACCAACCCCGACTTTGGCTCGGCCGGTTTTTTGACCGCCACCGGTGACGTCGTCATCACGCGCCAGAACCAGCGGATGCCCCCGCTCCCGCTCCCGCCCATCCCTCCCCGCCAGGCCAGGCGCGTCGACGTGGTGTCTGCCTATCCGGGGGCTGACGGAATCTTGCTGCAGGCATCTGTGGCTGCTGGGGCCAGCGGAATCGTGTTGCAAGCGACGGGGAGCGGCAACGGCAACCCCGCCCTGTGCGCCGCCGTCACCGCCGCCGCCGCGGCCGGCACCGTCGTGGTGACGAGCACCCGGGTGAGTGCCGGCCCGGTCATCCCGGTCTACGGCGCCGGCGGAGGACGAGACCTCGTCGCGGCCGGTGCCATCCCCACTGGCCTGCTGCGGCCCTCACAATCGCTGATTCTGCTCAGCCTTCTGCTGCAGCTCGATCGCAATCATGACGAGATCGCCGACGCGTTTGCCCTGTACGGGGCAGCCATCGTCGAGTCCACCCAAATTTGTTAGTGCAACGAAAGGCTCAGATATGAAAAAAGATATCCAGATTGCATTTGGAGTAGACGTCGACGCTGTCGCCGGCATGCTCGGTTCCTACGGCGGCGAAGATTCCCCGTGCGACATCTCGCGCGGCATGTTCAGCGGCGAGGTCGGTGGGCCGCGTCTTATTCGCCTGTTCGACAAGTACGACCTGCCCACCACCTGGTTCGTTCCAGGGCACTCCATCGAGACCTTTCCCGAGCTCACCCGCATGATCGTTGCCGCGGGCCACGAGATGGGCGTGCACGGCTACTCCCACGAGAACCCGATCGCGATGACCCGCGAACAGGAGACCACGATCCTGGACCGATCCATCGAACTGATCGAAAACGTCTCGGGCCGCCGGCCCACCGGGTATGTCGCCCCGTGGTGGGAATTCTCCACGGTGACGAACGAAATTCTGCTCGAACGCGGCATCAAGTACGACCACTCGCTCATGCACAATGACTTCGAGCCGTACTACGTGCGTGTCGGTGACAGCTGGAAAAAGATCGACTACGCAAAGAACGCCCAGACCTGGATGGAGCCGCTCGTGCGCGGCATCGAGACCGACCTCGTGGAGATTCCCGCCAACTGGTACCTCGATGACCTGCCGCCGATGATGTTCATCAAGGCCGCCCCCAACTCACACGGTTTCGTGAACCCACGCGATATCGAACAGATGTGGAAAGACCAGTTCGACTGGGTCTACCGCGAAATGGATCAGGCCGTCTTCACGATGACGATCCACCCCGACGTCTCCGGGCGACCGCAAGTGCTCCTCATGCTCGAGCGCCTCATCGAGCATTTCAACTCCCACGAAGGCGTCAGCTGGAACACCTTCGACCAGATTGCAGATTCGTTCCTCGCCCGTTCCCCCCGAAAGGCTCCCTCCGCATGAAACTGAAATCTCCCACCCTCGATCTCACGGCGGCGACCGTCAACGAGAAACGTCGCTTTCCCGCCTTCACCGTGAAGCAGACCCGCACCGCCACGATTCTGGCGCTCCTCGCCTGGACCGTCGCGGTCTTTGACTACGGCCTGTTCGGCACGCTCCTTCCCGCCATGCAGGAATCCTTCGGCTGGACCGCGCCGGAAGCCTACGCGATCAATACCTGGATCGCAGTGGGCACCGCGATCGTCTGCTTCGGCGTCGGCCCGGTCATCGACCGCCTCGGACGACGCAAGGGCATGATCGTCACCGTCGGTGGCACGGCCATCGTCTCCGGCCTCACCGCTATCATCCCCACCGGAATGGCCTTCCTCAGCAGTGGGTTGCTCGTGATCGTGCGATCCTTCGGCGGTCTGGGGTTCTCCGAGCAGGCCGTCAACGCGACCTATATGAACGAGGTCTACCAGGTCACCGAAGACGAGAAGAAGCGCAAGCGACCGGGTCTGAGCTACTCCTTCATCCAGGGCGGCTGGCCGCTCGGCTTTCTGCTCGCCAGTGCGCTCGCTTTGGCCTTTCTTCCGACCCTCGGCTGGCGTGCCCTGTACTTGATGGCCACCATCCCCGCAGCGCTCATCGTCTGGGCCATCGCACGCAAGCTCAAAGAAACTCCTCAGTTTGAACTGCACAGTGAACTCAGCCGCCTCGACAAGGCCGGGCGCACCGAAGAAGCCCACCTGCTCGCCGGGTCGTATGGCGTCGAGCACTCCTCGACCGCACCCCTCAAGCTCATCTGGGAGCCGAAGCTGCGCCGTAACACGATCGTGTTCTCGCTCGCCTGGATCTTCAACTTCTTTGGCATCATGATCTTCAGCATTCTGGGCAGCTCCGTGCTCAAGAACGCCAAGGGCGTCGAACTCTCCGATGCCTTCTGGATGCTCATTGTCATCAACGCCCTGGCCTACTTTGGCTACGTTTTCCACGGGTGGCTCGGCGACAAGATCGGCCGCAAGCGCACCATCATCAGCGGCTGGATCCTCGCATCGGTCGCCTTCACCATCATGTTGAGCCCCCTCGCGAACAGCCCCGTGACCATCGTTGCGAGCTTTGGCGCCGGCCTGTTCTTTCTGGTGGGCCCGTACGCAGCTATTCAGTACTTCATGGCCGAGTGCTACCCGGTGAGCTGCCGCGCCACCGGCACCGCGTTCATCGGCGCGATGAGCCAGCCCGGCATCGTTATCGGCGGCGCGCTGTTCACCGCCGTCGCCGCCGGAGCCAACACGGGAACCGCTGCGCTCTGGGTCGGTGCCCTCGGCATTCTCATCTCGGGTGTGCTCATGTTCGCCGCCAAGCCCATGGCAGAAGCTCCCCTCGCTGTCGCACCGGAAACCGAGCTGAAAGCCCAGCGTGTCTGAAGCCCGTGTCGCGATAATTACCGGAGCCGCCAGCGGCATCGGCCGGGCCCTCGCCGTGCACTATGCCGGCCAGGGGGTGCGCAGCGTCATCGGCACTTTTCCGGGTGACCCGCACGACCCGCAGGAAACACTGCGGCTGGTGCGCGCCGCCGGTGGCGAAGCCGTCGTGCACGAGGTCGACGTGCGCAGCACGGCATCCGTTGACGCTTTCGCCCAACGAGCGGTCGACGAGTACGGCCGCCTCGACTGCGCCGTGGCCAACGCGGGTATTTTGCGTCATTCATCGCTCGCCGACATGACGGATGCCCGGTGGACCGACATGCTCGATGTCGATCTCACCGGTGTGCTGCGCACGCTGCGTGCCGGAGCCGAACGCATGACCGAGGGCGGCGCCATGGTGGCGGTCTCCTCGATCGCCGGCGCGGTCTACGGGTGGGAGGGTCATGCTCACTACGCTGCGGCGAAAGCCGGCGTGCTCGGTCTGATTCGCAGTGTGGCTGTTGAACTGGGGCCGCAGGGCATTCGGGCCAATGCGGTCATTCCCGGACTCATCGAAACTCCGCAATCACTCGACCCGGTAAATTCGCTGGGACCAGACGGACTCGATCGAGCCGGCAAGGACATCCCCTGGGGTCGGGTGGGTACGCCGGCAGAAGTGGCCAGTGTTATCGCGTTTCTCACTTCGTCGCAGGCCGGGTACGTCACCGGGCAGTCCCTCATCGTTGACGGCGGACTCACCGTGAAAATGCGCGCCTAGATATGGAACAGAAATGACCTTGCACCATCGCGCGTCCACCGGCCGCGGAGTCGTCGTCACCGGCGGTAGTAGCGGAATCGGGCGGGCGATCGCCGAAGCATTTGTCGCCAACGGTGACCGCGTGGTCGTACTCGATCGCGTGGTCACCGACATTGACGCGATCAACGCAGACGCGATCAACGTCGACGTGTCGCAGGAAGACAGCGTGCGCGCGGCCTTCGCGACCGCTCGCCAACGGCTTGGCACCATTGACGTTCTGGTGAACAGTGCCGGCCTGCTCACCGAGTCGCCCCTGCAAGACATGACACTCGCCAGGTGGAACGAGACTCTCTCGGTCGACCTCACCGGGGTGTTCCTGTGCTGCCGGGAGGTGGTGGGGGAGATGCGCCAACAGAAATGGGGCCGCATCATCAATATCGCCTCCCAGCTCGCCATCAAGGGTGGCACCGGCCTGAGCCACTATTCGGCGGCCAAGGCCGGGGTCGTGGCTCTGACTAAATCGCTGGCGCTTGAAGTTGCCAGCGACAACGTGCTCGTCAACAGCATCGCGCCCGGCCCGATCGAGACCCCGCTCGTGCAGGGCATCTCCGAAGATTGGAAGCGTGCCAAGCGCGCCGAACTGCCGCTCGGGCGGTTCGGCGTTGCGGCCGAAGTCGCCCCGACGGCGCTGCTGCTTGCTAGTGAGCCGGGAGGAAACCTCTATGTGGGGCAGACCCTCGGGCCCAACTCCGGCGACGTGATGCAGTAACTCGGGCCGTCAGGTCAGTCAGGAACCGAAAATGTGCGGAGCATGCGGCACGACGGTCTACCCCGATCCGGTGATGGGCAACGAACACACCCTCAGAAATCGCATCCTGGTGGCGCAAACGGTGTCCGCCGTGTGTGCCGGCGTGCCCGGCGCACCCCGCATCGCGGCGCTCGCCGCGGGATGGTCGGTGACCAGCGCCACCGGCTCGATCTCGTTATGCAACACCGTTGCTGACATCTGGCGCGCACTCCCCGTCCGAAGTGCGTCGGTGCTGCACCACGCGCTCGAGGTGAGGGCGCTCGCCGAAGGGCTCGAGGGCCTCTCGGCGCGCGTCGTTGCCCTCGGGCTCGACCTCACGCGGCAGCGCTTGGTCGTTGGGCCACACCGCTGATCGGGGCACGAAGTTTTAGGCTTACGCCACGTAAACAACACAAGACTGCGCTCGGCCGGAATCGATGGCCTGCGCGATTTCGGGATTGTGACCATCATGGCTGGACACGTCTGGGCGGAGCGTAGCAATAACATCGCCAGCATCGCGGCGCAGCGCGGGGGTACGGTGGCAGAACGACTAAGGAGAGCCATGACCCCGTCCGAACTGCTCATCGAAGAGTTTTCCCGTATCCAGGGATACGTAGGTGCGACCCTGAAAAACGCGACCGTCGCCACCCTCACGTATCGAGCGGATGCCGAGGCCAACACCATCGCCTGGCTCATTTGGCACCTGTCCCGCCTGCAGGACGACCATATCGCCGACCTGGCGGGCACCGAGCAGGTGTACACCGGGCAGGGGTGGGCCGAACGATTTGACCTGCCGTTCGAGCCGAAGAGGATCGGCTATGGCTTCACCTCCGCCGAGGTCGCCGCCGTTCGCGCCGATGCCGACCTGCTTGGCGGTTACTACGACGCCGTGCACACCGCGACCCTCGCCTATCTGACCACCCTGAGCGCGGCGGACCTGGACCGGGTCGTCGACGACTCCTGGACCCCCGCCGTCACGGTCGGTGTGCGCCTCGCGAGTGTGCTCTCCGACGATCTGCAGCACGCTGGCCAGGCCGCCTTCGTGCGCGGTCTCGCCGATCGCGCTGCCGTCTGACCTGTGCGTCACCCAGCACGCTGTACAACGGGTCTGGCGGAGAATGGGGGATTCGAACCCCGCAAGTGGGGCTGTGCGTCACCCAACACGCTGAGTTTGTTGTTTTGGCGAAGAATGGGGGATTCGAACCCCACAAATGGGGCTGTGCGTCACCCAACACGCTGCGGTTTGCTTATCTGGTGGAGAATGGGGGATTCGAACCCCACAAATGGGGCTGTGCGTCACCCAACACGCTGCGGTTTGCTTATCTGGCGGAGAATGGGGGATTCGAACCTCGCCAGTGGGGCTGTGCGTCACTTAACACGCTGCGGTTTGCTTATCTGGCGGAGAATGGGGGATTCGAACCCCGCAAGTGGGGCTGTGCGTCACCCAACACGCTGCGGTTTGCTTATCTGGCGGAGAACGGGGGATTCGAACCCCGCAAGTGGGGCTGTGCGTCACCCAACACGCTGTACTGCTTATCTGGCGGAGAATGGGGGATTCGAACCCCCGAGGGCTTTCACCCAACACGCTTTCCAAGCGTGCGCCATAGGCCACTAGGCGAATTCTCCTGGCCGCCGTTTCAGTAAAGCAACGGCACCAGAGAATCTTACCTGTTTCCAGCGGATGCTGCCGCCACCGGCCCAGACCGCGCTCGGTTGGCCACGCCTCACGTCGTACCCTAAACTAAAGTTCGGCTCCTCGTGTGGCGCCACCTTGGCCAATTCCCCCAGGACGGAAACGTAGCAAGGGTAACCGGGCTCTGGCGGGTGCGCGAGGAGTCTTTTCTCTACTTGAAAAGCGCGGGGCAACCGGGGCGGCATCCGTTTGCCGAGACGGCTGGGCAGGCGTTCTCGATTGAGAAGCGCAGGTGCACAGTAGTATCCGTGGGTGCTGTTGGACAGTCGACCGATGCGCGGCCAACCTAAGGGTATGGAATACACCCAGCTTGGCCGCTCCGGCCTCAAGGTTTCTCGCCTCTGCCTCGGCACCATGAACTTCGGCCCGGAAACGGACCCGTCCGAATCGTTCGCCATTTTGGACGCCGCCCAGGCGGCGGGAATAAACTATGTCGATACCGCGAACGTCTACGGCGGTCGCCTTGGGCACGGCGCGACCGAGAAGATCGTCGGCGACTGGTTCGCCCAGGGCGGCGAGCGTCGCGAGAAGACCGTGCTCGCCACCAAGCTCTACGGTGACATGACCGACTGGCCAAACAACGGCAAGCTCTCGGCCCTGAACATCCGCCGCGCCCTCGACGCGAGTCTCACCCGACTCAAGACCGACTACATCGACGTGTACCAGTTTCACCACATCGACCGCAGCACGCCGTGGGACGAGATCTGGCAGGCCATGGAGACGGCCGTTGCGCAGGGGAAGATCCTCTACGCCGGCAGCAGCAACTTTGCCGGCTGGCACATTGCCACGGCCCAGGCCGAAGCACGTCGACGTAATTTCACCGGACTGGTCAGCGAGCAGTCCATCTACAACCTGATCACCCGTGATATCGAGCTCGAAGTGCTGCCGGCCGCAGAGGCCAACGGTATCGGCGTCATCGCCTGGTCCCCCCTGCAGGGCGGACTGCTCGGCGGAGTTCTCCGCCAGCAACGAGACGGAAAGCGTCGCCTCTCCGACCATGCCGTGCAAGCCCTCGCGACTCACCGCGACGCCATCGAGAAGTACGAAGACTTCGCCGCCGAACTCGGCCACGAACCCGGCGACGTCGCGCTCGCCTGGCTGCTGCACCGGGACGGCGTCACCGCTCCGATCATCGGTCCGCGCACGCAGGACCAGCTGGCTGCGGGCATCCGCGCACTCGATGTGAAACTCGACGCGTCGGCGCTGGCCCGCCTCGACGAGATCTTCCCCGGCAAGAAAAGCGCTCCGGAAGACTACGCATGGTGATGCGCGGGCTCGACGTCTTGTTCATCGGCGGTACCGGCGTGATCAGCGCTGCCGCTGCAGCACGAGCGGTCGCGACCGGGCACCGTCTCACGGTGCTGAACCGGGCGACGACAACCCAGCGCCCGGTTCCCGCCGGTGTGGAAGTCCTCACGGCAGACGGGCGCAACCCGGCCTCGATCCGGGCTGCTGTGGGTCGGCGAACCTTCGATGTCGTCGTGGACTTCGTTGCGTTCACGGCTGAGCACGTGGCGGCAGATATCGAGCTGTTCTCGGGGCATACGGGCCAGTTCGTGTTCATCAGTTCGGCGTCGGCCTACCAGAAACCGCCGACTCGACTGCCCATCCTGGAATCCACGCCGCTTCGAAACCCCTACTCGCAGTATTCGAGGGACAAGATTGCCTGCGAGGACCTGTTGGTGGCGGCCTACCGCGAGCGAGGATTCCCGGTCACGATTGTGCGACCCTCGCACACCTACGACCAGACGGCGATTCCGCTCACCGGCGGGTGGAGTGACATCGTCAGCATGCGCGCCGGTCGCCCCGTGCTGGTGCACGGTGACGGCACCTCGCTCTGGACGATCACACACAGCACGGACTTCGCTCAGGCCTTTGTCGGGCTGTTCGGCCTGCCACAGGCCATCGGCGACAGTTTCACCATCACCTCCGACGAATTTCTGCCGTGGAATAAGATCTACGAGCTGTACGCCGAGGCAGCGGGCGCGCCACTGCCCGAGCTGGTGCACGTTGCGTCGGAGACCATCGCGGCTGCAGTACCGCATCTCGGCGCGGCACTGCTCGGCGACAAGGCGCATTCCGTCATCTTCGACAACAGCAAGATAAAGGCGCTCGTGCCCGATTTTGTCTGCACCACCCCGCTCGCGCAGGGCGCGCGCGACACCATCCGCTGGTTCGACGCACACCCCGACGCGCAAATCAGAGACAAGGACCTCGAGCGTAGCTTCGAGGCGCTCATTGACGCGGCCAGGACGAGGGCTTAGCAACCAGCAATAAGCGTTTCGGCTCAGGTGGCGGCGGCCGAGCTGGTGTCGACCGAGCTGCCCGCAACCTGAACCGCCACGTTTGCCAAGAGCTGATCCAGAAACGCCCTGGCGGCCGGGCTCGGCTCGTCGGCGACGGCGACCGCGACACTCCACGTCGGCAGGCCGCCGGGCAATTCGATCGTGCGCAGGGTTTCGGGACGCTTGGCGGCGAAGCTCGCCGGAACAATGGCGACACCGAGGTTGTAACCCACCAGATCCAGTAGAGAATGCACGTCGTTGACCTCCATCGCCGCCCGATAGTCGAATCCGGCTGCGGCACAGGCCCGTCGGGCGAGCACGTGCGCGGCCCAACCGGACTGAAAACCGATCAGCGACTCGGTGCGCAAAGACTCCAGAGTGATCAAGGATCGGCCGGCCAGCGGATGCTCGGGGTGAGCGAGTACAACGAGCCTTTGCGTACCGAGCTCGTGCAGGGTAACCCCTGGCGGGGTGGGACCGGTCTCGACGACGACCGCGATATCCGCTCGCCCGCTTGCGACGCTCTCGATGAGTTCGACCGAACCCGCGTAGCGCAGTCTGACCTCGACACCACGGTTGACCGTGCGGAACTGCGCCAGCTCGGCGGGCAGGTCGATTGCGCCGGCGCACGGTTCGGCCCCGACGGTGAGCCGGCCACGCATGAGACCACGAACGGCCGCGACCGCATTCTGCGCGGCGGCGGCGCTGGCCAGCGTGCGCAGGGCGTCCGCCAGAAGCGCCTGTCCGGCCGCGGTCAGTTCTACTCGCCGAGTACTGCGGGCGAAAAGCGACATCCCGAGTTCACCTTCGAGGGCACGAATCGAAGCCGAGAGGCCGGACTGTGAGATCTGTAAGAGGTCGGCGGCATGGGTGAAGTGACGTTCCTCGGCGACCGTGACGAAATGTTCAAGTTGACGCAGTTCCATTGAACGATTCTATGACTGGATCAGGTCGCGTTCAGAAGTGAATCTACTGGACTGAAGCCAGGGAGTGGACGCCTCCGCGGCCAACGGGACCTTTGGCACTTGAGGCACGACCAAGGCTCAATAGGATGGAAGAAGCGCGGCTGCGTGGCCGCGAGACGATGCGGAGGACCGATGATCCACGATTCCGGCACCATGACCTGGCCTACGCGTGCACCCGCACCGCTTAGCCCGGAGGCCCTCGCGAGTATCGACGCCTGGTGGCGTGCCGCGAATTACCTGACCGTCGGCCAGATCTATCTGCTCGGCAACGCCCTGCTCACCGAGCCCCTCACCCGCGACCACGTCAAACCGCGCCTGCTCGGCCATTGGGGCACAACGCCTGGCCTCAACTTTCTCTATGCGCACCTGAACCGCGCGATCCAGGAGCGCAGCCAGAGCACCATCTACATCACCGGTCCCGGCCACGGTGGTCCGGGCATGGTCGCCAACGCCTACCTTGACGGCACCTATACCGAGGTCTACGCCGACATCGAGCAGAATGCGCACGGCGTGCAGAAGCTGTTTCGCCAGTTCTCCTTTCCCGGTGGAATCCCCAGCCATGCCTCGCCCGAACTCCCCGGATCCATCCACGAGGGCGGCGAACTCGGCTACGCCCTCAGCCACGCCTACGGGGCCGCATTCGACAACCCCAACCTGCTCGTGGCCGCGGTGGTGGGCGACGGCGAGGCTGAAACCGGGCCGCTCGCCACCAGCTGGCACTCCAATAAGTTCATCGACCCGATTCACGACGGCGTCGTGCTGCCCATTTTGCACCTCAACGGGTACAAGATCGCCAACCCCACCGTGCTCGCGCGCATCCCCGAAGACGAGCTGCTCGACCTCATGCGCGGCTACGGTCACACTCCGTACATCGTCTCTGGCGGCTTCGACGGTGAAGATTCGCTGCTCGTGCACGCCCGCATGGCCGAGACCCTCGATCGGGTGCTCAACCAGATCGCCGAGATCAAGGCAGCGGCGGCGGAGGCCGATAACAACAACGAGGATTTTGCCCGTCCACGCTGGCCGATGATCATCCTGCGCACTCCCAAGGGCTGGACCTGTCCCGCCATTATCGACGGCGTGCAGGTGGAGAACACCTGGCGCGCCCACCAGGTTCCGCTCGCCAACGCCCGTGACACCCTGGAGCACACGGCCCTGCTCGAAGAGTGGATGCTCTCCTACCGTCCCGCAGAGCTGTTCGAGTCCAACGGTGCTCCCGTCGCACACATCCGAGCTCTCGCCCCGGTCGGTCCCCTGCGCATGAGCGCTAACCCGGTCGTCAACGGCGGACTCCTGCGCCGCGACCTGCACCTGCCCGACTTTCGCAATTTCGCCGTCGACGTGCCAGAGCCGGCTGCAACGACGGATGAGGCCACGCGGGTGCTGGGCGGCTACCTGGCCGAAGTCATCCGCTTGAATCCCGACAACTTTCGTATCTTCGGGCCAGATGAAACCGCCTCCAACCGGCTGGCCCCGCCGGTCTACGAGGTGACCAGCAAACAGTGGGACGCCGAGATTCGGCCCGGTGACACGAACCTGGCGCGCGCCGGCCGCGTCATGGAGGTGCTGAGCGAGCACCAGTGCCAGGGTTGGCTCGAGGGCTACCTGCTCACCGGGCGGCACGGACTGTTCAACTGCTACGAAGCGTTCATTCACATCGTCGATTCCATGTTCAACCAGCACGCCAAATGGCTCAAGGTGACCGCCGATATTTCGTGGCGGGCGCCGATCGCGAGCCTGAACTACCTGCTCAGCTCGCATGTCTGGCGGCAGGATCACAACGGGTTCAGCCACCAGGACCCCGGATTCATCGACCACGTCGTCAACAAGAGCGCCGACGTGGTGCGGGTCTACCTGCCCTTCGACGCGAACACGCTGCTGAGCACCTACGACCACTGCCTGCGCAGCGTCAACTATGTCAACGTGGTCGTGGCCGGCAAGCAGCCAGCGCCGAACCTGCTCACCATGGCCGAGGCCGTCGCCCACTGCAACCGGGGACTGGGCATCTTCGACTGGGCGGGCACCGAAATTGCCGGTCAGGAGCCCGATGTCGTGCTCGCCGCGGCCGGCGACGTTCCGACGCTGGAGGTGCTCGCCGCCGCCGAGATTCTGCGCGAGAACCTGCCGGATCTCAAGCTGCGGGTCGTGAACGTCGTCGACCTGATGCGCTTGCAGTCCGAGGACGACCATCCGCACGGCCTGAGCGACAGCGCCTTCGATGCCGTGTTCACGCCAGACAAGCCCATTATCTTCGCCTATCACGGCTACCCGTGGCTCATTCATCGGCTCACCTACAAGCGCCACGGCCACGAGAACCTGCACGCCCGCGGTTACAAGGAGAACGGCACCACGACGACCCCCTTCGACATGGTCATGCTCAACGACCTCGATCGGTATCACCTCGTCATGGACGTCATCGACCGCACACCCGGCCTCGCCGCCCGCGCCGGCCTGCTCCGGCAGCAGATGCAGGACGCCCGCCTGGCGGCGCGCCAGTACACCCGGGACTTCGGCGAGGACCTGCCAGCGGTCACCAACTGGTCCTGGTCGAAGACGGATGCCGCGCCGCGCATCGACCAAACCGGCAGCGACAACATCTAGCTAGAACAAACTCACACCCCACATACGCTTGAATGGACACCGTGGCTCGAAGCATCTATATCACCAGCGCCGAAGGCAATACCGGCAAATCTTCAATCGCTCTCGGCGTGCTCGACACGCTCACCCACCTGGTGGAGCGGGTGGGCGTGTTTCGCCCTGTTGCCCGCACCGCAACCGAACCCGACTACGTCGTCGAGCTCCTGCTTCGCCACCTGCAGGCCAACGCCGGACCCGGTGCTGCGGCCGGGCAAACCTACGAGCAGAGCATCGGGGTCAGTTACGACGACGTCAACACCGACCCCGACGCGGCACTGGCCCGTATCGTCGCGCGCTACAAGGCGATTGAAGCCAACTGCGACACTGTTGTCGTCATCGGAAGTGACTACACCGACGTCGGCAGCCCCACCGAACTCGCTTTCAACGCCCGCATCGCCGCGAACCTCGGCGCCCCGGTACTGCTCGTGCTCGGCGGCCGTGTCGGCCCCGGCGAGGGTGAACGCCTCGGCCAGAGCGACGCCCGCTCCGCCATGGACATCGGTCAGCAGACCGACGTAGCGCTGGCGGAATTGCGCGACGAACATGCATCCATTTTGGCGATCATCGTCAACCGCGCCGACGAAATGACCCTGGCCGAGATTATCCAGTCGGTGCGCGCCACGACCAACGCCCAGCCGGCGCGCTCGGGCGGAGCCTTCGGCGTGCCGATCTGGGCCATTCCCGAAGACCCCTACCTTGTCGCACCGAGCATGCAGAGCATCATGGAGGCGACCGATGGCACCCTGATCGAGGGCGACCCGGCGCTACTGGCCCGTGAAGCGCTCGGCGTTGTCGTGGCGGCCATGTCGATGGTCAACGTGCTGCCACGACTGATCGAAGGCGCCGTCGTCGTCGTGCCTGGTGACCGGGAGGACGTGCTGCTGGCCGTGCTGCTCGCCAACGCCTCCGCAACGTTCCCGTCGATCGCCGGCATCGTGCTCAATGGCGGCTTCGAACTCCCCGACGCTATCCAGCAGCTGATGGAGGGCCTCGCCCCATCGCTGCCGATCATTCGGACGTCGCTCGGTTCCTACGACACGACCATGCGCATCACCCGCACCCGAGGGCGGCTCGCCGCCGACTCGCAACGCAAACACGACACGGCGCTGGCCCTGTTCGAAACGCACGTCGACGCGGCCGCACTGCTCGATCGGCTCGATGTGAGCCGGGCCGAGGTCGTCACCCCGCTCATGTTCGAGTACACGCTGCTTGAACGGGCCCGGCAGAACCGCCAGCACATCGTGCTGCCCGAGGGCGAGGACGACCGCGTGCTGCGCGCCGCTGCCACCCTGCTGGCCCGCGATGTGGTCGAACTGACCATCCTCGGCGAGGAATTCGAGGTGCGCTCGCGCGCCATCGACCTTGGGCTGGATATCTCCAAGGCCCACGTCGTGAGCCCCTACGACGACCTGCTGCGCATCAAGTTCGCGCACGAATATATGCAGTTGCGCGCCCACAAGGGCATCACGCTCGACCAGGCCAACGAGACCGTCACCGACGTGAGCTACTTCGGAACCATGATGGTGCAGCAGGGTCTCGCCGATGGCATGGTCTCCGGGGCCACCCACACCACCGCGCACACCATCCGGCCGAGCTTCGAGATCATCAAGACCCAGGTCGGTGTCGGAGTCGTGTCGAGCGTGTTCCTCATGGCCCTCGCCGACCGCGTGCTGGTGTACGGCGACTGCGCCGTCATTCCGGTGCCCACGGCCGAGCAACTCGCCGACATCGCTATCTCCGCTGCGGCGACGGCGGTGCAGTTCGGCATCGAGCCGCGCATCGCCATGCTGTCGTACTCCACCGGCAGTTCCGGCGAGGGCGCCGACGTCGAGAAGGTACGCGCCGCGACCGCCCTGGTGCGTGAGCGCCGGCCCGACCTGCTGGTCGAAGGCCCGATTCAGTACGATGCCGCAGCGGATGCCGCGGTCGCCGCCACCAAGATGCCCGGTTCCAGCGTGGCTGGCCGCGCCACGGTGTTCATCTTTCCCGACCTCAACACCGGCAACAACACGTATAAGGCGGTGCAGCGCAGCGCTGGCGCCGTCGCGATCGGCCCCGTGCTGCAGGGCCTGCGCAAGGCGATCAACGACCTCTCCCGCGGTGCCCTGGTGCAGGACATTGTCAACACCGTCGCGATCACGGCCATCCAGGCGGCCGGGCTTGCCTCCGCTTTGGACACCGGCGCGCGGAACAGTCCTGTCGTGGATGCCACACCCGCCGGGGCAACTCGGTGACTGCGGTTCTCGTCGTCAACTCAGGCTCGAGCTCGTTCAAATATCAGCTGATCGAAATGGACACCGAGACCACGTTGGCGAGCGGTCTGGTCGAGCGCATCGGCGAGCTCATGGGCGCGGCCGCACACTCTGTCGCCGGGGTGGCGGCAACTACTGCGGAGGCGGATGCCGCGTCGAAAACGCCAGCTTCGGCATCCACTGATCAGAAATGGAAGCGTGAGCTGCCCATACCCGACCACACGGCCGGATTTGCCGTGATGCTCGCGGCGTTCGCGACCCACGGGCCATCGCTCGCGGCCCACGCGCCGGTCGCGGTCGGGCACCGCGTCGTGCACGGCGGAGCGCGCTTTCACGAGCCGACCCTGGTGACGCCGCAGGTCGAGCGTGACATCGATGATTTGTCCGGGCTCGCGCCGCTGCACAATCCGGGCGCGCTGCAGGGCATCGTCGCGGCCGGTGAAGCCTTCGCGGACGTGCCGCACGTGGCCATCTTCGACACGGCGTTTCACCAGACGTTGCCTCCGGAGGCGTTCACCTACGCGATCAATGCCGACCTGGCGGAGCGTTTTCGCATTCGTCGCTATGGCTTTCACGGCACGAGCCACGGATTCGTGGCCCGCGAGGCGGCCAACTTTCTCGCGCGCCCGGTGACGGAGCTCAACCAGATTGTGCTGCACCTCGGCAACGGAGGCTCGGTCTGCGCGGTCGCCGGCGGCCGTTCGGTCGAGACCAGCATGGGCATGACGCCGCTCGAGGGGCTCGTCATGGGCACCCGCTCCGGTGACATCGACCCCGGCGTGCTTTTTCACCTGCACCGTAGGGCCGGACTCGACTTCGATGACCTCGACACCCTGCTCAACCGCGGTAGCGGGCTGCTGGGCCTCACCGGACGCGGCGACTTGCGCGACGTCATGGAAGCCGCAACCGCCGGTGACGGGCCGTCACAACTCGCGATCGACGTGTATGTGCACCGAATCAAGGGCTATATCGGGGCGTACTACGCGCAGCTCGGCCGGCTCGATGTGATCTCGTTCACGGCCGGTGTCGGGGAGAACGCGCCGCTCGTGCGCGAACGGTCGCTTGCCGGGCTGGAGGCGCTGGGTATCCGCATCGATCCTGAGCGCAACGCGGCCGCCGAACGGGGAGCGCGTGTCATCAGCGCCGACGATTCCGCGGTCACCGTACTGGTGATTCCCACCAACGAAGAGCTCGAGATCGCCCGCCAGACCCTGGCGACGGTGGGTTAGCTCGTTCGAACGGTTTGTCGCGGATCGACCGGATTTACGCGCAGGCACAGAACAGTTCAGCGGCGCGAGCGCGGGCGAGTGTCGGTGCGGGCAAGTACCATTGAGAACGTGGTTACCGCCCTGTATCGCCGCTATCGGCCAGAGACCTTTGCCGAGATGATCGGCCAGTCCCAAGTGACCGATCCGCTGATGACGGCGCTTCGCACCAACCGGGTTAATCACGCCTATCTGTTCAGTGGTCCGCGTGGCTGTGGCAAGACCACGTCGGCGCGCATCCTGGCCCGCTGCCTGAACTGTGCTGAGGGTCCTACCGACACTCCCTGCGGTGTCTGCCCGAGCTGTGTGGAACTCGCCCGCGATGGCGGAGGCTCCCTCGACGTCGTCGAAATCGACGCGGCCAGCCACAACGGCGTCGACGACGCCCGCGACATTCGTGAGCGCGCTATTTTCGCGCCGGCCCGCGACCGCTACAAGATCTTCATCCTCGACGAGGCGCATATGGTTACGCCGCAGGGCTTCAACGCGCTGCTCAAGATCGTCGAAGAGCCGCCGGAACACGTGAAGTTCATTTTTGCGACCACCGAACCCGAAAAGGTGATCGGCACCATCCGTTCGCGCACCCATCACTATCCGTTTCGGCTGGTGCCGCCGGGACCGATGCTCGAATACGTGCAGCAGATGTGTGACACCGAGAAGATGGTCGTTGCCCCCGGGGTGCTGCCACTCGTCGTGCGCGCCGGCGGCGGCTCGCCGCGCGACACCCTCTCGTTGCTCGACCAGCTCATGGCCGGGTCTGACGGGCAGTCCATTGAGTACGAACGCGCCGTGGCACTGCTGGGCTACACGAGCGCGTCCCTGCTCGACGAGGCCGTTGAGGCCATCGGCGCCCGCGATCCAGCCGCCGCGTTCGATGCGGTCGACCGGGTCATCCAGACTGGGCAAGATCCGCGCCGGTTCGTCGAAGACCTGCTGGAACGCATGCGCGACCTCATTATCGTCGCGGCTACGAGCGTCGCGGGGGCGGCGGCCGTGCTGCGCGGTGTGCCGCAAGACGAACTCGAGCGCATGAGCGTTCAGGCCGCCGCTTTTGGAACGGCCGAACTCTCCCGGACCGCCGATATTCTCAACGCCGCGCTTACCGAGATGAGCGGGGCCACCTCGCCGCGACTGCACCTCGAGCTCATGATCGCGCGCGCCCTGATTCCCGCGACCGATGACACGACCCGTGGAGCTTTGGCCCGGGTCGAGCGCCTCGAGCGTCGCATCGGCGTCGACGGTGTTGCTGCGGCGCCCGCCGTTGGTGACTCGGCGAATTCCGCGGGATCTGTGCCGCCTGCCTCGGGCGCGCCTGTCTCGCCTCCTGTGGTGAACGCCTCCTCCGCGCCCGCATCGCTGGTCAAGTCCGCCAAGACCGCCGCACAGGGAATGCTGCCCGTCTCCCAAGCGTCGCCATCCTCCGCGCCCGCAGCCTCGGCGCCGATCCTGTCTCCACAACCACCAGTCGTGTCTCCACAACCGGTGGCCGAGTCTGTCACTTCGGGAACGCAGGCTGACCGCCCCGCTGGCGCCCCCGGCGCCCCGGTCACTCTGCAGCAGCTCAAGGATGCCTGGCCGGAGATTCTCGAAGCTGTCAAAAACGAGAAGACCACGGCGTGGCTCGTCGTCTACACCGCTCAAGTGCTCGGCCTGAACGGCGACGTGCTCGCCCTCTCGTTCCCGAGCCAAGCCGACGTCGAGAGCTTCAAGCAGCAAAAAGTTCCCGGAATGGGAACCAGCGATTTTCTGCGCACGGCGATCGTGGCTGTGCTCGGCCTGCGGGTCAAATTCATCGCGCGCGTCGAAGCGAGCCGTGAGACCTCTTCGCCCAGCGCGTCGTCCGGGGCCTCGC
Source organism: Cryobacterium sp. Hb1 (assembly GCF_004403585.1). Lineage (NCBI taxonomy): Bacteria > Bacillati > Actinomycetota > Actinomycetes > Micrococcales > Microbacteriaceae > Cryobacterium > Cryobacterium sp. Hb1. The sequence continues at coordinate 80,048 of NZ_SOHI01000006.1, forward strand.
CGACCGTCGCCGCGGAGCCTGCGCCAGCGAACCCCGCATTTGAATCAACCGCAATTGCAGCACCCGGCGCTGATGCGCTCGAAGCGGCTGAGCCAGATCCAGGGACTGCGGTTTCGGCGACGTCCCGGTCAGCCATGCCGGCTGCAGTCACACCGACTGCAGCGACACCGGCTGCACGTGGGGTTGGTGCTACCCCGCGCACGGCGTCCGTTCCGGCCGCCGCTGCGCGCGCGGTAGCGTCGCCGGGCGCAGGCGCGTCACCGGTCGCCGCATCAACCAGTGGGTGGGCCACCGTGGCCATTCCCGGTTCGCCCAATGGTCCCGCGTTACCCGTTATCGCCGACGAGACAACGGATGCCACGGCCGAAGCCGCTGCACAGGTTTCGACGACTGCCCCGGTCACGGCCTCGTCGTCCGCGACCTCAGTTGCCACTTCCCCGGCTGCGCACTCCGCGGTACCTGACGCCTCGGCCGCTGCGCCGTTTGCCGCGCCGCAGCGTCACGACGAGCCGCCGTTCGACGACGTACCACCACCGTTCGATGACGACGTTCCCCCCGAGATGGACGCACCCGCCGACGAACGTGTGCCGAACTACGCGGGGCAGGCTGAGGCATCAGCTGTCCAGACCAACGCCGTGCAGACAAACGCCGTGCAGACAAACGCCGTGCAGACAAACGCCGCGCAGACCAACGCCGTGCAGACCAGCGCGCAGCGTGGGCGGCAGCACCCGAACGCCGGCCAACGCGGCGCCCCAAAAGATCCGTCGCGGGCGCCGTCGTTCGCGACGAAGCAGCGCTACGGCGAAGCCGTCGTGCGCGAAATTCTTGGTGCCACCTTCATCGAAGAGCAGCCGTACAGCGCGGCGCCCCGAACCAGAAACGACTACTAGACCATGTATGAAGGCATCGTTCAGGAACTGATCGACGAGCTCGGCCAGCTTCCGGGTATCGGACCAAAGTCCGCCCAGCGCATCGCATTCCACATTCTGCAGACCGAGAAGTTCGACGTGACCCGGCTGGCGAACGTGCTGCTCGAGGTGCGCGACAAGGTGCGATTCTGTGAAATTTGTGGCAATGTTTCCGAACAGCCGACCTGTCTCATCTGCCGCGACCCACGTCGCGACCCCACATCGATCTGTGTGGTGGAAGAGGCCAAAGACGTCGTCGCAATAGAACGCACCCGCGAGTTCAAGGGGCTGTACCACGTGCTCGGCGGCGCCATCAGCCCGATTGACGGCGTCGGCCCCGACGACCTGCGCATCCGCCAGCTGATGCAGCGTCTCGCCGATAACACGGTGCAGGAGGTTATCATCGCGACCGACCCGAACCTCGAGGGGGAGGCCACTGCGACCTACCTGTCGCGCTTGCTCACAACCCTCGAGATCAAGGTGACCCGCCTCGCCTCCGGTCTTCCGGTGGGCGGCGACCTCGAGTACGCCGACGAGGTCACCCTCGGCCGCGCCTTCGAGGGTCGCCGCGAGGTCGCGCACTAGCCACTCCCGCCCCGGCCCGGCCCGCAGCGCAGCGTCACATGGCACCGACCCCGAGCGCCAGCATTTAGGATGGAACCTTGGACGGGGCGCGCATCATCGGCCCGCAAACCCCCATCTCAGGAGTCACATGAGCTTGATCGTGCAGAAGTTCGGCGGGTCATCCGTCGCCGATGCCGAAAGTATCAAGAGGGTCGCCAAGCGCATCGTCGACACCCGCAGGGCTGGCAACGAGGTCGTCGTCGCCGTCTCGGCGATGGGCGACAGCACTGACGAACTGCTCGACCTCGCCCACCAGGTCACCCCGCTGCCCGCTCCGCGCGAACTCGACATGCTGCTCACGGCCGGCGAACGCATCTCGATGGCGCTGCTCGCGATGGCCATCAAAAGCCTCGGCTACGACGCACGCTCCTTCACCGGAAGCCAGGCCGGCATGATCACGGATGCCCGGCACGGTTCCGCGCGTATCGTCGACGTCACACCAGGGCGTATCCGCTCGGCGCTCGATGAGGGCGCCGTCGCCATCGTTGCCGGTTTTCAGGGTTTCAACCGCGACACCAAAGACATCACCACCCTCGGCCGCGGGGGCTCCGACACCACCGCTGTCGCCCTCGCCGCTGCCCTCGGCGCCGACATCTGCGAGATCTATACCGATGTCGATGGCGTCTTCACAGCGGATCCGCGCGTCGTTCCTCGTGCTCGCAAACTCGAGCGCGTTACGAGCGAAGAGATGCTGGAACTCGCCGCTGCGGGGGCCAAGGTTCTGTATATTCGCGCTGTGGAATATGCGCGCCGCCACGGCGTCACGCTCCACGTGCGCTCCTCGTTCAACAACAACACCGGCACCATCGTGTACGACGCCGTGACCGCGCGAGAAAAAGGAGAAATCGTGGAAGAGCCAATCATCGCCGGAATCGCCGCTGACCTGAGCGAGGCGAAGGTCACCGTGGTCGGTGTGCCCGACATCCCCGGCAAGGCCGCGCTCATCTTCAAGATCGTCGCGCGCACCAACGCCAACGTCGACATGATCGTGCAGAACGTGTCGGCTGCCGCCACCGGGCTCACCGACATCTCGTTCACGCTGCCTAAGTCGGAAGGGGAGCGGGTACTCACCGCGCTGACCAACGAGAAGGACCTCATCGGCTTCGCGAGCCTGCAGTACGACGACCAGATCGCCAAGCTCGCCCTGGTCGGCGGTGGCATGCGCACCAATACCGGTGTATCGGCGAAACTATTCGAGGCCCTCTACGAGTCCGGAATCAACATTGAGATGATTTCCACGAGCGAGATCCGCATCTCGGTGGTCACCCGGGCCGACACCATCAACGAAGCCCTCCGCGTGGTGCACACCGCGTTCGGGCTCGACGGCGAGATCGAGGCCGTCGTGCACGGTGGCTCCGGCCGCTAGCCCCTCGACAGCATGAAGTGCCCGTGAGGGCGAACGACGTTAGGAAACACACGTGACTACCTCAGCCAACACAGCCGGTATCAACATCGGCGTCGTCGGAGCCACCGGACAGGTCGGCGCCGTGGTGCGGCGCCTGCTCGAGGACCGCGATTTTCCGGTCAAGAGCATCCGCTTCTTCGCCTCGGCCCGCTCGGCTGGCAGTACCCTCACCTTCAAGGGTGAGCCCATCACGGTCGAAGATGCCTCGACCGCCGACCCCACCGGGCTCGACGTGGCCATCTTCTCGGCCGGCGCCACCCTCTCGAAGGCCCAGGCCCCGCGCTTCGCCGCGGCCGGCGTGCTCGTCGTCGACAACTCCTCGGGCTGGCGCATGGACCCCGACGTTCCGCTGGTCGTCAGCGAGGTCAACCCCGAAGCCATCAAACGAGCCGTCAAGGGCATCATCGCCAACCCGAACTGCACCACCATGGCAGCTATGCCCGTGCTCAAAGTGCTGCACGATGAGGCCGGCCTCAAACGGCTCATCGTCAGTACCTACCAGGCGGTGTCTGGCAGCGGCCTGGCCGGCGCGTTCGAGCTGGCCAGCCAGGTACGCGTCGCCGCCCAGGACGAAAACCTTCTGCAGCTCGTGCACGACGGCAGGTCGGTTGCCCTGCCCGAGCCCACCATCTACGCCCGTCCGATCGCGTTCGACGTGATTCCTTTGGCCGGCTCCATTGTTGATGACGGCCAGTTCGAGACCGACGAAGAGAAGAAACTGCGCAATGAGAGCCGCAAGATTCTCGACTTGCCCGAGCTGCTCGTGTCGGGAACTTGCGTGCGCGTACCCGTGTTCACCGGCCACTCCCTGTCGATCAACGTCGAGTTCGCCAAGTCGATCAGCGTTGCCCGCGCCCAGGAATTACTAAAATCCGCCCCTGGCGTCGAACTGACCGACATCCCCACCCCACTGCAGGCTGCCGGTCAGGACGCCAGCTTCGTCGGTCGCATCCGCCAGGACGAAGGCGTAGCGGATGGCCGTGGCCTCGCCCTCTTCATCAGTAATGACAACCTCCGCAAGGGTGCAGCACTGAATGCCGTGCAGATCGCCGAGCTCATCGCGGTCGACCTCGTCGTAGCCTAACCTCGACGCGCGCGGGCCCGCTTCCGCTGGTACGCCCGAACCTGGAACTCCGTTTGTCACCGAAGCCCGCCAAACGACCGCGACCAAATCCGGTACCGCGCGTGCGTTCCAAGACAAGTCGCGTAGGATTTGAATGCGTGAGTCGAAGTGGGGTGTCTGGCGTGCTGCAGCGCGTCTCCTTCGGCGTGTTCACGGCCGTGGCTTTGGCGTTCATCACGGGCGCAATCGTCGCCGTTCTGGCTGATCCCGGCACCAGGATCGCCGCTGCGGTGAGCGGAATCCTGTGCGTTGCCGCCCTCGAATTGGCCTGGATTCGAGTGGGCAGTGTGCGTCATCGAACGCCCGTCGTCAGCCTGCCAATTCTCGCCGTTCCCGCGCTCGTTCCGCTACTGCCCGGGCAGGCGATCATCGGCGTCGTGATGTTTGGAATTCTCGTCGTGCGGTTGCTGGAATCCCGTCGCATCAAAGTGGCCGTCTACAGCTCGGGCCTCGCCAGTGTCGGCTGCATGGTCTACTTCCTGATCGATTGGCATCTCGGTCAGTTCGGTGCGGCCGCGCTGCCAACCGCCGCCGCGGCATCTGCTGGATATGTGTTGTTCGTATTGGCGCTCGAAGTCGTCAGAATGCACCTGCTCAGCGCCCCCGCAGACCGCGGCGGCCGCCTATTCGTCTCGCCGCTGCGACTGGCTGCGCTGCTGGTCATCGTTGCCGCGTTGAGTATGTTTTCGGTCCACTGGATTAGCGCCGGCTTGCCCACCCCTGGAGAGGGTCGCACCAGCATCCAAACCGCGGTCGGCACGCTCCTGGGGAGTCTCACGGTGGCCGTGATCGTCATTGTTGTGCGCTCCGCGTGGAATATGCGACGGAGGCTGAACGGTCTCGTGGTCGGCAGCAGCATCCTCAGCCATACACGCAGCGTGGACAGCCTCGCGGATGCCCTGTGCCAGGCGGCGGCCACCGCGGTCGGTGTGCAGTCGATCGCCCTGCAGCCCGGCCCCGCCGAGGCCGGCGCCATCGCTGTCCCCGTCACGTTCACCCCCGGAGAACCTCAGTTTTTGGTGGCCCGTCGTGACCCGATGGATGGCGCGTTCTCCGGCGTCGACCGGCACACGTTGGAAGCCCTCGGTGCCACCGCTGAACTAGCCGGAAAAGCCCGGCAGAATGTGGCCGGACTCACAGCGAAAGCCAACACCGACCCGCTCACCGGCCTGCCCAACTATGGCGCCTTCCAGGAGGCACTGAACACCATCAACAGCACCCGAAGCGACACCGAAGCCATCGCCGTATTGTTCATGGACCTTGATGGGTTCAAACGCCTCAACGACAGCTGCGGGCACCAGGTAGGTGACGAGGTGCTGCGGGTTCTCGGCCAACGACTGCGCCAGGCTGTGCGTTCGCACGATGTCGTCGCCCGGGTCGGCGGCGACGAATTTGTCATCATCCTCACGCGCCTGGCCACCCTCGACGAAGCCACGGCGATCGCCCAAACGATTCTCAGAGCATCCGCGGCGCCGCTCGTTGTCGGCACCGACAGCTTCACTCCGAGCCTCAGCATCGGCGTGGCGTTTTCCGCTGTCATCGAAACGGATATCGCCTCGCTCGTTCGCGACGCTGACCACAGCATGCTCATGGTCAAGAAAAGGCGCCGCCGCCGCGGCAACACAGACGGCGTGGCGAGCATCAACGTGTCTGGCCACCGCTCGTCGCGGTTCGATGCCACGGTTGCTCGTGCTATCGACGAAAATCAGTTGCAATTGGCCTATCAACCCATCGTCAGCCTTGTCACCGGGCGTATTTGGGCGTTTGAGGCGTTGCTGCGCTACGTCGACCCGGAGCTGGGCGCGATCTCACCGCCGTCGCTGGTGGAAAAGGCCAAGAGCCTGGGCCGGTTCGACAAGCTGACCCGGCAGGTTGCCGAGAAGGCCATGGCCGCGGCCGCCGAATTTCGACTTGTCGAACCCGGCATCACCTGCATCACCGTCAACGTTGAGGCCGGGCAGCTGGCGCCGGAACGACTCGGCGCGTTCGCAGAAAACCTGAACAGTCGCTACCCCGAGATTTTGCTGTGCCTCGAGCTCAACGAACGTTCGGCGGCGCGGGTCTCGGCGCAGGTACGAGAGCAGGCTGATCGGCTGCGCGAGGTGGGTATTCTGATCGCACTCGATGACTACGGGTCCGAAGATTCCTCGGTCGATTCGCTCGTTCGGGTGCCGATGGACATTCTTAAGATCGATCGTAGCCTGGTCGATGACCTTGCCGACGTGCGCCAGCGTGAAGTGCTCACCGCCCTGCAAAGTTTCGGCGACAAGCTCGAGTACTCGATGATCGTCGAAGGTGTTGAAAACGAACACATGGCCGTTCAGCTGACCCAGCTCGGCATTCGGAGCGCGCAGGGGTTTCACTTTGGGGTGCCACAGGGGTTCACTGAGACGGTTGATCGGCTCGATGAGTTCGGTGCTGAGGCCGTGCTGCCCGCCCACAGTGGGCCGGTCGTGCACCCCGAGCTGCAGCCGGCAGCCCAAGCCGCGCCTGGTTCGGGGGCACCGTCATGATCCAGCGCCACCGCTCAAATCGGGCGCACCGCTATCGGGTCGAACGGTCCGTCTTTTTGACGCAGCTGCTGGTCGGATCGGCGACGCTGCTTCTGGTGGCTGTGTCGGGGCTGCTCGACAGTCACCTCTTCAACAACCAGCTGTTCCTAGCCGGTATTCTCATTATCTTTCTCACCACCGCTGTGTCGGCCGGGGTACCGTGGCGGCACGTCGATAAGAAGTGGATCGTCGTCCTGCCCATCCTCGACCTCGTTGGGCTAGTAATCGCACGGGAGGGCGAGCCGCTGCTCGGCACGACGTTTCTCCTTGTTTTTCCCATCATTTGGCTGTCGACGCACTTCGGTGGCCGGGGCGCCGTCGGAGGTGTCGTCTTCACCTCGGCGCTACTCTGGGCTGCGGGTTTGATGCGAGCGGATTCGGTCTCGGGCAGTGAGATTCCGCGGCTGGCCATCGTGCCTATCGTGCTGGCCTTCGTCGCAGCGACAACGCACACGACGACGAAGCGTGCCGCAGCGCAGCAGGCGCTGCTCACCCAGCAGTCCGTCCTGTTCGAGGGGGCCCTGCGCCGCTCTCGCCGTGAGGAACGCACCCTCGACGAGATCGTCAACAGCGTTGACTTTGGCGTTGTCGGGTTCGACCGAGAATCCAAGCCGAATTTCATCAACCGAGCCCAACGCGAAATGCTCTCCCGTTTCGGCGTGAAAGAGGGCCAGATCTCGTCGATCGTGGTCTACCACGAAGACCAGGTCACCCCTTTCGCCGAGGCTGATCGGCCGTTCCAGCGGGCGATGCGCGGCGAAACAATCGACCGAGTGACTGTCTGGGTGGGGGAGCACGGCCAGCACCAGGCCGCCGTGATCATTTCTGCCCGGCCTATTCTCGACGAGAACGACAACTTCGACGGCGGCGTCATGGTCTCCAGGGACGTCACCGCCGAACTGCGTGCGATCAAGGCACGAGACGACCTCGTCGCATCCGTTTCCCATGAATTGCGCACTCCGCTGACCTCGATCATGGGCTACCTCGAACTGGCCCTCGATGACGATGCCCTCGATCCTTCGACCCGGCGCATGCTTGAAGTGGTGTCGAAGAACTCCGACCGCCTGCTGGCTCTGGTTGCCGATTTGCTCACTACGGCCGCCGCGACCAAGCACGAGCTGGCTATCACCCTGGCCCCGTGCGACCTGGCGGCGATCGTCACCGACGCCATCGAGTCGATGCGGCCGGTCGCCGCCGATCGCGACATCACGTTCGTGCTGGTGGCGTTGCCGACCGTGCGATTGCAAGCGGATGCTTTCCGCCTGCGCCAGGTAATCGACAACCTGTTCTCGAACGCGATCAAGTACAACGTCGCATCCGGACGCATCGACGTGACCCTGCTCGATTCCGACACCCAGATCGAGCTGCGCGTGACCGATACCGGCCGAGGGATGTCCTCCGGCGAGCAGCTGAACCTGTTCGATCGGTTCTATCGTGCCGATTCGGTGCGCGGGTCAAGCGTTCACGGAACAGGACTCGGACTGAGCATCAGCCGCGACATTTGCCGCCAGCATGGGGGAGACCTGAGGCTCGAATCGGCGTTTGGCAAGGGCACCACCGCCATCGCGACGTTACCGCGCACATCATGAACGGCAATCAAAAGGTAGGGGCATGAACCTGGACACACCGACACTACTCGTCATGAATGGAGTGGTCATCGCGCTGTGCGGGATGTCCTTCATTCTGAACACCGCGTTCCATCGCACCGATTCCGTCGACCGCATTTGGAGCATGGGCTTCATCGCCGCCATGGTCGTCACCATCGCGCACGACGCTTCCGCGACCGGCCAACTGATCTGGTGGGCTATCGTCGTCGCTAACGTATCGCTGACGATCGCCGTTGGGTCGCTGTGGGCCGGGCTCCGGCGGTACAACCGGCGCAGCAGTGGCGGCTTGTGGGTGGTCGGCGCGATCAGCGTTCTGGTGCTCGCCGCAACGCTGCTGCACGGAGAATCCGCCGGCCGCTGGGCCGGCGCCGCGGAATTGTGGATTGCTGTGGCGGTCCTGTGCCTGCTCGGTGCACTCGAAGCCGTGCGCGGGCGTATGCGCCGCAACCTGAGCGGACAGATTCTGGCCGTGGCCCTGTGGGTCACTGCAGCAGCGGCTATGGCTCGCTCCATCGTCTTCACCGTGGACGGGGAGACCGGGGCGGTGTTTCTGACCTATTTCAACACGGCGAACGCCACGGCGCTCAGCCTGTGTTTCGTGGTGCTCCTGACCCTCGCCGTTTCCGCACTGCGCGCGCAGCAGGTGTCGGGCAGTGCCGTCGGCGACCTGACCGACGGCATCCACTCGGCGGCGGGCGTGCTGTCGGCGGCCGCCTTTGGGCAGGCGGCCACCGACCATCTGAGTCGTGCGAGAAATGCGGGCGTGGGGCTCGCCGTGATCGGTGCCGATATCGACAACCTGCCGGAAATCAATGTTGCCTTCGGCCGGGTGGCCGGCGACGAGGCGATCGCCTCGTTCGCCTCGAAACTACGTGCAAGTGCTCCGGTGCTTTCGATTATTGGGCACCCGGCCAGCGGGCGGTTTCTGGTGCTCGTCGGCGCCGGGTCGGCGGCCGAAGCCCGCGCGGTTGCGGAACGCATGCAGGCGACCCTCGTCGACGAACCGTTGAAGGAGGCTTCCCTGATTCGACTGACCGCGAGTTTTGGTATTGCCGACACGTTCGACCACGGCTATGCGCTGACCGCGCTGAGCATCGCAGTCAACACGGCCATAGAGACCGTCAAGGGGCGCGGCGGCAATGACATCGCCGTCGAACTAGCCGCGACCGGCCAAGCCGGATCTTGATCAGATCTTGAGCCGAATCGACCCGAAACTATGCCTTGAACGGGGGTGACCTGTGAGAATTGAAAGCGTGACCATTCCGATCCCTTACGTCACCGCAACGAGCGGATGTTCGGCATGAGTCCGCTTGTCGACCCGGCACCCTTGCAGCGGCTGCGCAGCGATCTCGGCGGGGACACCATGGCGCAGAATCGGTTCGTAAACGACTTTCTCGCCCTGTGGCACACCCGCGAGTTGCGCCTGCACACGGCTCTGGCCTCGGCCGACCTCGACGACGCCCACATCGTGCTTCTGAGCATACGTTCGAGCAGTCAGATGATCGGAGCGGTGCGCCTGGAGAACACCGCCGGCCGTTTGCACAGCACCTTGCATGACCGGGACCTGCCCGGCTGTCAACGGCAGATGCCGCGTCTGAGCGAGGTGGGCGTCGATACCTGTCTGGCGCTGTCGCGGCATATCGCGCGGTAACGTGGGCCAGTCCAACGCGGACTCTGCTGGTCGCGCTACTCGGGGGCGGTAAGCCGGTAACCTACGCCGCGCACTGTTTCGAGCCAACGCGGGGTCGCGCTGCTGTCGCCTATTTTGCGTCGCAGGTTGCCCATGTGCACTTCGATAGCGCGCCGGTCCGTCTCGTTCACCGGGTACGTGCTTGCATAGGCCTCACCACGCAGAAGTTGCGCGAGATCGTTCTTGCTGCGCACCCGACGCTGAGACTGCAGCAGTGCGGCGAGCAGCTCGAACTCGGTGCGGGTCAGCTCAAGCTGGGCGCCGGTGAGATGCACGAGGCGTTCCGCGGGGTTTAAACGCAGGTCGTTGTGTTCAAACCATCCGTTCAACGGTACCGCGTCGAGTCCCGGGCTGGCGGCGTCCGCGGCCGGCACAAAAATGGGGGCGCAGGCGACGGGAGCCTGTCGAAAGACCCGCGACAGTGCCGGGTCGGTCGGCAGAGCCGCACGGGGCGCGGTGGCGGGTCGATCCGCAGACACATCGCTGTCGGCCACTTCAGTGCGGGTCACGTCACCGTCGCCCACATCACCGTCGGCGACGTCTCCGGGGGCGGCGGCGGCCACAGCTGGTACGGCGGCTGCATTCGCGGTGCCGGTTTGGCGGGGGCGCCGCAACATCGCCTCGATGCGGGCCCGGAGCTCTCGTGGACGAAACGGTTTGGTCAGGTAGTCGTCAGCGCCGGCTTCGAGGCCCTGGAGGGTGTCGATTTCGTCGTCGCGGGCGGTGAGCATGACGAGGTAGGTAGGGCTGAACGCGCGGATACGCTTGGCTGTTTCGAAGCCGTCCATACCGGGCATACTCACGTCGAGGGTCGTGACGATCGGATCGTGGGCGCGTACCGCGGCGATACCGTCGAGGCCGTTGCTCGCGGCGATTGTCTCGAACCCGGCCTGAGTGAGCACGGCCTCCAGCAGGTTACGAATGTCTGCGTCGTCTTCGATGATGACGGCGACGCGCTGCTCGGGTTTTTCTGACAACATGCTCTCCAGTATCCCGTTAAGTTGGCGGATCCTTACCGAGGTGACTTAATGCGTTACTAAACAGACCGTTCCGACCCCGGCCGAAAATCACTGCGACGTTCTCCCAGCTCCCAGCTCCCAGCTGCTGGCAGGGGGTGGTCTTTGGTCGGTGATCGACCTTGGTGTCCGCTGCGTCGCGACAGTAGCCGGGGAGCGGTACTGCACGACCCACGGGCGCCTCAATGCGCCCGGTCGCCGATAGGTGTGGGCCGCCGCGGGGCTGGGCGGCACGGTAGGGCGCATCCGCTCGCAGCGATACACTCAACAGTGTGAATTCTTCGGGAACCGTCGACGTAGTCCTCATTGGTGGCGGCATCATGAGCGCCACCCTCGGCATACTCCTGAAGGAGTTGCAGCCCGACTGGCGCATCGAGGTGTACGAGCGTCTCGGCGAACTTGCCCAGGAGAGCTCGAACCCGTGGAACAACGCCGGCACCGGCCACGCTGGCCTCTGCGAGCTCAACTACATGCCGCAGGCACCCGATGGTTCGGTCACGGCCGACAAGGCCGTCGTCATCAACGAGCAGTTTCAGATCAGCCGCCAATTGTGGGCCCACCTCGTGTCCATCGGCGCACTGCCGGAGCCGAACAAATTCATCAACTCCACCCCGCACATGACTTTCGTGCACGGCAAAGCCAACGTGGAGTACCTGCGCAAACGTCATGCCGTGCTGGCCACCCAGCCGTTGTTCTCCGGCATGGAGTTCAGCGACGACGCCGCGAAGATCGGTACGTGGACGCCCCTGCTCACCCGCAAGCGCCCGGCCGGCCAGAAGATTGCCGCGACGCGCATCGTGAGCGGAACCGACGTGGACTTCGGCGCCCTCACCCGGTTCATGTTTGACACCCTCGAACAGCAGGGGGTCACGATGCACATGAACGAGCAGGTCGTCGGTCTCAAGCACAAAGCGGATGGCACCTGGAACCTCAAACTGCTGCGCCAGGTCGGCCAGACCCGCACCAGCATCAACGCCCGCTTCGTCTTCGTCGGCGCCGGCGGTGGAGCCCTGGCATTGCTGCAACAGAGTGGAATCCCGGAAATCAAGGGTTTCGGCGGGTTTCCGATCAGCGGCCAGTTTCTGCGCACCACCAATCCGAAGCTCGTCGCCCAGCACCAGGCCAAGGTATACGGCAAGGCAGCCAAGGGCGCGCCGCCTATGTCGGTGCCGCACCTCGATACCCGCATGGTCGACGGCGAAATGTCGCTGTTGTTCGGCCCGTACGCCGGTTTCAGCCCGAAGTTCTTGAAGACAAGCACCTGGTTCGACCTGCCGTTCTCGATTCGTACGCACAACCTCGGCCCCATGCTCGCCGTCGCGCGTCACAACTTCGACTTGATGAAATACCTTCTCGGCGAGGTATTCGCCTCGCGAAACGCCAAGCTCAAGGCCCTGCGCGAGTTCATTCCCGCTGCGGTCTCGGACGACTGGGAGCTCATCACGGCCGGCCAGCGCGTGCAGGTCATGAAGCACGACGCCAAGCTCGGCGGGGTGCTGCAGTTCGGCACCGAGGTCATCGCGTCCGCTGACGGGTCGATCGCCGGCCTGCTTGGTGCCTCGCCGGGAGCCTCGACGGCAGCGCCGATCATGGTGGACCTGCTGGCCCGCTGCTTCCCCGACCGCATCGAGGGATGGAAGCCGCGCATACGTCAGATGATCCCCAGTTACGGCACCAAACTCTCCGACGACCCTGCCGCGGCCGCGGCGTCGCTGGCCGCCACCGCTGAGATCCTGCACCTGAGCAACTAGCCGCCCGGCACCGGCTGGGCGGGCGTCTAAGTGGCTTCCGCCTACTGGGTTTCTGCTCGGCTTCTGCTCGGCTTCTGCTCGGCGTCTGCTCGGCGTCTGCTCGGCGTCTGCTGGGTGGCCGGCGAGGTGCATAACTCCTGCAATCTGCGTGCTGCTACGTGGGCTCCTGCGTGATCACGCGGGAGCCTCGGCGTGCCTGAAACAAATTGCAGGAGTTATGCGCCTGAGAGAAGTTTGCCGGAGGGCTTGCCGGAGTCATGCGCGGGCGGCGCTTTGGAGTGGCGTGAGAGTTTTGGAGCTGCGCCCGGTCAACCCTTTGATCGAGGCAGTCAGCTGATGACTACGAGCTGATGTCTACTTGAGGCTCAGAACGGTCCGGAGTCGGCACGTGAACCCGAACATTGGCGTTTCGGGTGCGGAAACCTGGGTGTATCGCAGCTGGTCCGGCCGGCCGGTTCACGCACAGCGGAGTGGCCGACGCGACGGGCCCGTTCGACACGACGCGCCTGCCTAAGTACCGGTACAGGGCCCGTTTCCGGCAGGGAGACCGCGTGCCGGTACAGAGCCCGTTTCCGGCAGGGAGGGCGTGTGCCGGTACAGGGCCCGTGTACCGGCAGAGAGCCCGCGTGGCCGCCGACTCCCCGGTGGTCTATATGACGTGGCCCCCGTCATCCTCTTTCGGACTGGTCCTGGCCTCTTCTTTTTTGACGGATGCCTCGGTGCGATCTAGCAGATCGCTCAGCTTGGTCTGCGCCACGGATGCCGCGTCGCGCGCAATGGTCTCGGCCTGCGAGATAACCTTCTGCGTGGTGGGGTCGCCCCAGAGCCGGCGGGCTTTCGCGCTCAGGCGGTCGTAGGCCTGGCGGCCAGCCTTGGATCCGAGCACAAAGCCCGTTGCGGTGCCGGCGAGGAACAGGAATTTGCCTTTCATAGGGACTCCTTCAGGTTGCGGGGTTTAGGCCCCGGCTTCGGCGCGGGTGGGATCGTCGTCGTCCGCGTAGTGGGTTCGGCGCGGGTGGGATCATCGTCATCCACGTCGCGGCCGACCAGATCAGGGTTCGAGGGGTCGTCGACCGGGTCTACGTCGTCGAGGTTCACCTCGGTGTCGCTGTTCGGCTCGACCGCGGCTGCGACGGCAGCTTCTCCCGCAGTCGACCCATCGATGCTCGGAGCTGGACCGTCCGGGCCGGTGCTCGCACTCGCGCTCGCGACTGGAATGGTCGGTTTGGGGTGTTCCCTGGAAGAACCGTCTCGTTTCCCGGCGGGCTCCGCGTGTTCCGCGTCGGGGCCGTCGGGGCCGTCCGGTCCCACGAGCTGGTCGGGATTGGTCGGTGTGCTCGGCGGCTCCGGAATATTGAGCGGCGGCTCTTCAACGGGATCAGAATCGTGGGACACGGGCATACCTTTCTCGATGACCAGAGCTGCGCCTCGACCGGCGACGTTTAAGTTATACCCCGAACGAGGGACATCCACTGAAATTGGCTCGCGCTGCCGGCGCGACAATGCGCCGGGTGGCTTTTTTGCTCACTCCGTGTCGCCGAGCAGAAGTTCGCGCAGGGCTGTTTCGACCGATACCCGGCTCGCCGGGTCGATGGTTTCACCCGCGCGAAACAGATCGACGACGCGCGGATCGACGTAACTCGTGCGGGCGATCGCCGGCGTATTGCCGAGCGCATCGGCGGCCTGCCGCATCGCTTCGGCGATGGCGCGGTCATCGGAGCGTCGGCTGCGCGTTGCCGCGCGTGGTGGCGGCGCAGTGGATGCCGGGGACGCAGCAAACGAGGTGGGCACATCACTGGGGCCCGCCCCACCGGTCGGCCCCCTGGCCGCCTGCCCCACCGGTCGCGCGCTGTCCGCCAGACTCGCCGTCAAACTCTGCGCCAGGCTCTGCGCGGCAGCAATCGTGCCTCGCAGGGTACGAAAGTCCTTTGCGGTGAACTCGCCGCCGGTGCGTTCCCTGATGAAATCGTTGATGTCGGAGGCCGAGACGACGTCCTCGACGTCATCCAACACCCAGGACAGCAGGGGTGCGGCCGGCCGTTCGCGCAGCCGGGCACGCAGGTAGGTGGCGAGGTCGGCATCCGTAATCACGCTCTCGAACTGCTGCCCACTCTTAGCCGGGAAATCAAGCCTGACCTCGTCGCCGCGCACCGTGACGTGCGAGCAGAGCAGGGTCGAGAGTCCGTGGCTGCCGTAGGTGTCGGCATAGCGCTCGCTGCCGATGCGCAGTGAGGCCAGGTCGAGCATGCGAAAGGCCGCGGCGAGTGCCCGAGTGCGCGGCGGACCGTCGCCGCGCAGTTCACGGGTGACCTGGCCGCGCACCCGCGGCAGAGACGAGGCCAACTGCAGCGCGCGCTCGAACTTGAGGCGGTCCTTTTGTTCCCGCCAGGCCGGGTGGTAGATGTACTGGCGGCGATCGGCGGCATCGATGCCGATCGCCTGGATATGACCGTTCGGGTGCGGCGAGATCCAGACGTCGTTCCATGCTGGAGGGATAGCGAGGGCCGCGAACCGCTGCCGCAGCTCCGTGTCGGTGATTTGTTGCCCGGTCGGGTCGCGATAGCTGAACCCCGTACCCGCCCGCCGCCGGGAATACCCAGGTCGTGTCGGGTCGCTGCGTCGTAACCGGGTCATGCGGATCCCCTCTCTGTGCGCCTGCCCGGAAGAGTAGTGCGAATCACCCGCGAACGGATGCGGCGCCCCCCGTCTCGCAGGTCGTGCCGCAGGTCAGGCCTCGCGGCACCCGGTACGTTTCGCGGCACTCCGTGTTGGGGGTGCACGCTTTCCGGACGAGTGCCGCGAAGAGGCAGCGCGCGCGGGGCGGCCGTCGGCATTCATTTCACTCCGGAAATATTGAGCGGTACTTGCATTTGACTAGTACCTGTGTTCGACTGGATGCATGCGGTGGAGCTCACAGGAATTACAGACCGAACAAGTTGGTGCGCTGCCGGGACTCGCCCGCCTGAACAACCTCGTGCGCAGCGTGCAGACGCCCGAGTTTGCAGGAATCACGTTCCACGAGATCCTGTGCAAGTCGGCGCTCAACCATGTCCCCGGCCGGAGCACGATGCCGTTTGGCTACACGATCAACCCCTACCGCGGCTGTTCACACGCCTGCACCTACTGCTTTGCGCGCACCACGCACCAATACCTCGACCTCGACGCCGGCAAAGATTTCGACAGCGAGATCATCGTGAAGGTCAACGTGGCCGAGGTCTTGAGAAAAGAACTCGCCAAGCCGACGTGGGGCCGGCATCCAGTAGCTCTTGGCACCAACACCGACCCCTACCAACGCGCGGAGGGACGCTACCGCCTTATGCCCGGCATCATTGCGGCCCTCGCCGACAGCAAGACGCCCATCTCCATTCTCACCAAGGGCACGCTGCTGCGCCGCGACCTCGACCTGCTCGTGGAGGCGAGCGAACACGTTCCGGTGGACCTGGCCATGTCGATCGCGATCTACGATGACGAGTTGCAGCAGTCGGTCGAGCCTGGAACCCCCACCACCAAGGCGCGCCTGGCCACGGTCACCGCGGTTCGCGAACGTGGACTCGACTGCGGCGTCTTTCTCATGCCAATTTTGCCCTTTCTCACCGACACCCGCGCCCACCTCGACGAGGCCCTGCGGCGGGCCAAAGCCGCCGGCGCCACGAGCGTGCTCTACTCGGGGCTCAACCTCAAGCCCGCCGTCAAAGACTGGTACCTGCTGTGGCTGGCGCGCGAGCATCCGGAACTCGTTGGCCGTTATCGGGAACTCTACGCCGGCGGCCAATATGCACCCAAGGAGTACCGCACCTGGCTCGCCGCCCGCATCAAACCCCTCATTCGTGCGCACGGCCTAGAGCGTGGAATCGTCGACCCAGCCACCGGTGGCCTGCGGTCAAGTGCCCTTCCGGTCTCCCCAGAGCGGATGCCGACGTCCGGCTTCCGCACGCCCGCGTCGTCCCCGCCCGCGCCCCGTGTGCCGGCAGCGTCAAGTGTGCCGGCCGCGTCGAGTGTGCCGGCAGCGTCAAGTGTGCTGGCCGCGTCAAGTGTGCAGGCCGCGTCAAGTGTGCCGGCAGCGTCAAGTGGACGGGGCCCGGGCCCGGACCGTGGGCCCAGTTTAGAAACTGGGCCCGGGGCCATAATGTGGGCCCGCGCTGCGGAGGCGCCCCGATCGCTGATCGCGGCGGAGCTTCCGCCCGATCTGGCGCCGACCCTGTTCTGACTCCGTTCCGGACGGGGCCCGGGCCCGGACCGTGGGCCCAGCTTAGAAACTGGGCCCGGGGCCATAACGTGGGCCCGGCGAGCGGATGCCGCGAACGCCAACCCCAAGCACCATAAGCACCCCGACAGCACCCCCGCTCAACCACCGCACACCCCCGGTGGCATACTTAACGCGGGGGAAATATGTCTCTAGGGTTACCCGGGCACCTGGTCCAGCTGACGCTCGCCCGCGCCCTCGCGCGGGCCGCACACTGGTTTGCGCTGACCTGTCTTATGGCCGCAGTCGTCTCGGTTGCCGTTCTAAGTCTGCACAGTCCCGAACTTTGGGTGACGGTCGGGGTCGTCGTGGCTATGGGCGCCCTGCTCGTGCTCTTCACCCGGCACCGCCGCATTGCATTCGCGGTCGCCTATCTTGTCGTGGGAACCCTCGGCGTCTACGTCTTCACCACGACCGTGCTCGGCGTCCCAGACGCATTCCCCGCGTCGAATATGTTCCTCGTTGCCATGCCCAAAATGGCGCTCGTCATGGTCGGCGGCGCCGGAATCAGCGCTGTCGGCGGCGTGCTCTGGAGCACCGCCGCCTTCATTCTCGCCGAGGCCTCCGCTTTCCTTGCCATCCTCACCACCACCGTGCCCTACCGGCCCGATCTGTTCACCCTGTCGACGTACCTCGTGTTGGTCGGCGCCATGGTGCTCGCCGGAATCGACCGACGGGCCAGCAACGCCGCCCAGCCCGCGATCCACCGCGCAGTGCAAGACGGCGCCAACCGGCAGCTGCGTGATGCCCTCGATACCCGCGCCATTGCCCTACTTAACGACACGACGGTGGCTCAGCTCGTCGCGCTGTCGCTCGCCGAGCCCGGAGTGCTCTCACCGGGCCTCACCGCGAGCCTCAAATACACTCTGACCACCCTGCACGACACCAACTGGCTTACCGACATCGACGCCCGCACCAACACCGCCCTGCAACCGACCGACACCCAGAAGTTGCCCAGCGACGCCTGGCTCTCCAGCGCCGTGTACACCGCCATCGAACGGAGCCGTGACCGCGGACTTGTCGTCGAGGTCACCGGTGACCGCGACGCCCTCGCCCGCCTCGACGCTGAAAGCGACCGCGACGTCGGCCTCGCCGTACAGCACTGCCTCGTCAACGTCATCCTGCACGCCGGCGTCGCCTCTGCCGAGGTTGCCGTCGAATCCGACCTGAGCACGATCTCACTCCTCATAACGGATGCGGGCCGCGGCTTCACCGAATCGGAATCCGCATCCGACCGCCTCGGTATCCGCCAGTCCGTGCGGCGCCGTATCGAACAACTCGGCGGATCCGTACTGATCTGGAGCAGACCGGGCGCCGGCACGAACGTGCGCCTGACGGTGCCGGCGGCACCAATACAGCCCCAGGATCAGCCGAACCGCGTCAAACGGCCCGCCGCATGACCCGCGCGACCCCCACTCCGCGTCGGCCGCGTGCGCCGGCATCCGCTTCTCAGCAGCGGCTCGACCCGATCGGAGGCCTTGCCGCCTGGCCGCTCGCTCCGGTTGTCTCGGCCATCGTCGTCACCTACGCCGTCGCCGCGACGATCTCGCGCATGCATGAGATTTTGCTCATAGAGCTCGCGGTGGTGTCCGTTGGCGTGCTCATGATCGCGGCCGCCGTGCTCGTCTGGGCCGCTCGTCCCGACCTGGCCCCATTCACCCGCATCCGCGCCATCGTGATCGTGGCCCTGGGGCTTGCGGCGCACCTGCTCGCTGCGGCGAGCACCTGGCAGTTCAACGGCATGATCCAGGACGACTTCGCCCCGATCGGGCTCGGCCTGTTGCTCCTGGCCCTCGCGCCGTTCCGGCCGTGGAAAGAAATCCTCGTGCTCGGCGGCTCGTCCGCTACCGTAGTGGGCATCACGGCCCTGGTTCAGTCACCGTTCCTCGGTGTTCAGACGCCGCCCGTTTTGTTCGCCGTCATCGCCATGACGCAGGTGCTCGCGCCCGCGCTGGCCTCCGCCGCATACTCTCGACAGGTCGTCAACTCCATTCACCGCTGGCAGACGGATGCCCGCCGCGCCATCCGCGCGCGCACGGAAGAGAGCCGCGGCCCCCTCGCGCACGAGGTGGTGGACCATCGCCTGACCAATCTCGGCGCTGATGTTCTCCCCTTTCTGGCCGACGTCCTCGTTCGGCAAGAACTCACTGCCGCCGACATCAAACGCGCACGCTCCCTCGCCTTCCAGGTGCGGCGGGTGCTCGTAGCCGAGGTCGACCACACCTGGCTCGACGACCTCATCGGACGCGAACGCATCGGCCTCACCGATCGCGGCCTCGACCCGCTCTGCGTCATCGCCGATCCCGACCGTCGAGCGACCGCTTTCGACTCCGACCAGCGCGCCGCCGCTGGCGCCATGATCGTGGCTCTGTGCACTCTCAAGGGATTCGATCCGACCAGCCTTGTCGTGCAGATCGACGGATCCGGCGCCGCCCCGACCGATACCGCCCAGGTCACCCAGGCCTTCGGACTACGCGGAGCTCTTCCCACTCCGGCTACCGACACCACGACCATTGCCATCGTCACCGCAGCCCAAGAGCAGGCATCCGCGCAGGCCCGCACCCAGGCGCGTGCCCAAGCGCAGCTGCATTCCCAGATACACGCCCGCCGAGATGACCGCGACGTAGACACCATCACCATCCAGGTCGTACTCTCACTGCCGCCGTACCTGCGCCGCCGCGCCCTGCGACCGTACCTCAGCGTGCTGCGCGCCGTGTTCACTCGGGTGCGGGTGACCAGTCGGCATGCGCTGCTCACGCTAGAATT
This sequence comes from Cryobacterium sp. Hb1, assembly GCF_004403585.1. Taxonomy (NCBI): domain Bacteria; kingdom Bacillati; phylum Actinomycetota; class Actinomycetes; order Micrococcales; family Microbacteriaceae; genus Cryobacterium; species Cryobacterium sp. Hb1. The sequence continues at coordinate 99,733 of NZ_SOHI01000006.1, forward strand.
TAACGCTGAACGCACCACGATCGAGGGCATCAAATAATGGCAAAACTGTACTTTCGATACGGCGCCATGAACAGCGGCAAGAGCACGTCCATGCTTCAGGCGGCCTACAACTATGAGGAACGCGGCCATCATGTGCTGCTGGCCAAGCCGAGCGTCGACACCAAGGGGGACCGCGGCATCCTCTCCCGCCTCGGCGTCACCAGAACCGTCGATTTTCTGCTGACCCCCGAGACGGACGCGTACGCCGCATTCGAACAGCACCGCGCGCAGGTTCTGCGCAGGTCCGGCCGAGACGTGAGTGCACTGCTGCTCGACGAGGCTCAGTTTCTTACCGAAACCCAGGTCGATGACCTGCTGCGTATCGCGATTTTGGAGAACGTGCCCGTGCTGGCCTACGGCATCCGCACGGACTTTCAGACCGTCGCTTTTCCCGGCAGTCGCCGCCTACTCGAAGTTTCTCATAGCCTCGAAGAGCTCAAAACCATCTGCCGTTGCGGACGCAAGGCCGTGTTCAACGGTCGCAAGATCGACGGCGTCTTCGTGTTCGACGGCGACCAGGTAGCCATCGATGGCGAAGAAGTCACCTACGAGTCATTCTGCGGCAGTTGTTACCTCGAGGAGAGCCACGGCGTGCTGAACAATCGCAGCCGGCCAGCGCCCACATAAGGCCGGTGGAGCGCTCGTTCTCACGATCGCGACTCTCGGACGGGCCAACAATTACGAGCAACGTCGACCGCCTCCGTGCCCGGGGCTCGGTCGTGCGCCTTCACCGGGGGAGACGACGCCCTGCCCGTGCGAGAGTGCTCGGCGTCGTGTGTAAGCCCGAGTTGACGGCGGTGCTCGTCGGGGCCATCATCTCGGATGCGCGCGGTGAAACCATCGCCTCAACGGACTGGGCCGCAGTCGGGACGTCAACCCAGACCGTGTTGACGCCGAACTCAGCGCGAGCGCGTGGTGCTTGCGGTCCGTGCGGCCAATGCGCAGGCCCCCTTCGTCGGCTCCCGGAGAACTTGAACCAGCGCGACCACTGTCGAACGACAGGCACAGGGGGCCCGATTGAACGCGATGTGTGAAAGTGCGAGTTCTGCCCCTCGGGAGCAGCTGGGGCATACGTGGGGCTAACCGCCCGGACGCAGCGCTAGGGGGGTGCGTTGCGCCGGTTCCGCCATCACCTGCAGGCCGGTCGCGGAGTTGGCCGAGAGCGACAGCGCCTCAACCCAGTCGCGGTTGAGTACCGGCGCCTTGCTGCCGAAGTACTTATAGGCCAGAGAAATGCCGGGGTGTATCCAAACGGTGCTGCGGCCTCCCCCGACGGGGGGGTCGTCGCGCCAGGAGAAATAGAACGATTCGCCGCGGCGCAGTTTGGCGCCGACCACGAGTTGAATGTGTGCGAGTACTCGGTCGTCGAAATCGACGGTGATGCTCGAGTCATACGTCAACTTGCCCATTTTTCTGCCTCGCGCTGGTTCATCGGCGAACGCGAACGGCAGGCCGATTCGCATACAACCACGGGTTTCATTTCCAAAACGGGAACGACAATTTCCATGTGCTGCCGAGCCTAGTGAACTCCGACACAGAGTCTCTCGCTTAGGTAGCTGTAACCCAGCCCCAATTCTGGGGACAGTTGGATCGGTCTGACGCTGTGAGCGCAGGCCCAGCACGCATGTCGTCAGATAATCACCAGCGCTGGCTCGATCACGAGGCCGGTGAAAGTCACGTCCGCGATGATTGCGCTAGCGCTCCGCCCGGAAGCCAGCGAAACGGATGCGGCACCGGCGCGCGCGTCAAGCCGTGGCCGACATCCGAGGTCTGCTTGAATATGGCAATGTCCTCTTCTGACTCGGCGCAGACCATGCCTCCGAAGCGCTCGCGAACACGCACCACCGTGGGGTTCCTCGTGCTCGGTCTGTTGGTCATCGTGGTGGCGGCCACCGCCTGGGTGGGCATTCGTGGACTGCAGGCCAAGGACGCACTCGAAGCTGCGGTGCCGCTGGCCGAGAAAATCACCGACCAAGTCGTCTCCGGTGACGGTGACGCTGCTGCCCGGACCGCTGCACAGTTGGCCGGATACGCCAACACCGCCCGGTCACGCACGAGCGATCCGGTCTGGCGCACCTACGAGCTGCTGCCCTTTCTCGGCTCCAACCTCGTGGCCGTGCGTCAAATCGCCGCGGTCGTCGACGACGTCGCGCAGAGCGCCGTCACCCCTTTGGCTGCGCTGGCCGGCAATCTCGACCTGACCGATTTCAAGCCCGTCGACGGCGCCATTGCCCTGCAACCGCTGCTCGATGCGCAGCCGGCAGTAGCAGCTGCCGATGCAGCCCTGGCCCGGGCAGTCACGAACGTGAAAGCCATCGAGACCAACGACGTGCTCGATGTCGTGCGCGATGCCGTCACCCGGCTGCAGACGGTCACCGTTGAAACCTCGGCCACGCTCGACGGTATGAACCGGGCAGTGACCCTGCTGCCGGCCATGCTCGGCGCCACCGAGCCGCGCGACTACATTCTGCTGTTCCAAAACCCGGCCGAATTGCGTTCCACCGGCGGTATCCCCGGTGCGCTCGCGCTACTCCACACTGACAACGGCAGCATTGAACTCACCCAGCAGGCCAGCTCGACCTCCTTTCCGCAATACCCGGTTCCGGTGCTACCCCTGGGCGACGAGATTCGCAGCATTTACGGCGACATCACCGGGCAGTTCATTCAGAACGTCTCGATGGCCCCTGACTTTGCGCAAACCGGTGAGCTCGCCCGCGAAATGTGGCGCCTGGAATTCGGCTTGGAAGCAAACGGTGTGCTGTCGATCGACCCGGTCGCGCTCAGCTACCTGCTCAAGGCCACCGGTCCGATCACCCTCCCCACCGGCGACCAGCTCAACGCCGACAATGCCGTGCAGTTGCTGCTGAGTGACGTGTACGCGCGGTATGACGACCCGAAGCAGCAAGACATCTTTTTCGCGGCCGCAGCCGGCGCCGTGTTCAACGCAGTCAAAAGCGGCAACGCCGACCCGACCAAGCTCATCGCAGCGCTCGCCAGGGCTGCTGCCGAGAACCGGGTGCTGGTCTGGAATGCCGACGAAGCCGAGCAGACGATTCTCAACGACACCACCCTGGCCGGCGCCAGACCGGTCAGTGACGACAAGACCAACCGGTTCGGGCTCTACCTGAACGACGGAACCGGCTCCAAAATGGACCTCTACCTCGACGTGCAGACAGCTATCGGCCAACAGACCTGCCGCCAGGACCGGCGCCCGCAGTATGCGTTCGAGGTCACCCTTACCAACACTGCCCCAGCGGATGCCGCCACCAGCCTCCCGGCCTACGTCACCGGCGGCGGCGCCTTCGGTGTGGCACCCGGCAATATCAAGACCCTGGTCGCGGGCTACGGCACCCCCGAGGTGCACAACCTCGGCCTCACCCGTGACGGCGTCGAAGTGCCTTACCGTCCGGCTGCCGATGCCGGGTATCCGGTGAGTTCGATCAGCATCGAACTGGCACCCGGCGAGAGCACCGTGCTGCGCTTCAACTGGCTGGGAGCCGAGCCCTTCACCGGTCAGCTCGAACTGCGCAGCACACCATTGATCGTTCTCAATGACACCGCATCATTAGAATTCACTTGTTAGGTTCACCACGAAGGACCACAGCGATCACAGAACGCCGTGGTTTTGGGTGATCGGAGCCATCCGGTATCAATGCACTACAAGGTCTTCACCTTCGAAAACTTCTGGTCGTGCTCGCGGAGCCGTTATGACCATGCTGCCTGCTGAGAGGCCGGATGCTGAGAGGCCGGATGCTGAGAGGCCGGATGCTGAGAGGCCGGAAGCTGACGGCTAAAACCACTACGGAAATGGACACACCGACGGTGACGTTTCCGGCCCCGAAGTTATCGTCCCCACAAACTCCCGCCGATCGAGAGCAAAACATGAACGAACCCCAGACCAGTAGGGACCTGAACGCTACTGCATCCGCTGCATCCGCTGCATCCGCTGCATCCGCTGCATGCGCGCACGTGAGCGCCGCGCCTGCTCGCGCCCCCCGTATTCTCATGGTCTGCACCGGCAACATCTGCCGGTCACCGCTGGCCGAGCAGCTGCTGCGCGAAGACCTGCGCACAGCAGGCATCGACGCCGTCATCACCAGTGCCGGAACCCGAGCCATGACCGGCAGCGCCATGACACCCGAGGCAGCGGCGCTGTCGTCGCAGTACGGTGCGTCACACACCAGGCACGTAGCGCGGCAACTCACCGAAGAACTGATCGCCGATGCTGACCTGGTGCTGACTGCGACCAGAGAGCACCGTCGTCAGGTCGTATCGATGCGGCCCAGGGCAACCCGCTACACCTTCACCCTCAACCAGTTTGCGCGTCTGGTAGCCCCGGCTGCTCTCGTCGACGCGTCGGCCTCGGCCGGCGCCGGCTCCGTAGCCCGGAACTCGGCGGTCGAGCCTGCCGAGCCCTCCATGAGACTCCTGCCCCCCGTCTCCAAGGCCCGGCCGCCCCTCGACTTCGCAGCCTTCATCGCCGACGTCGCCGCGACCCGCGGACTCCACCCTTCGCCCTCTCCTCCCACTCTCGACGACGTCGATGACCCCTACCGGCAGTCCGCGACCGTGTACGCCCGTGCGGCGGCGGCCATCAACGGCTCCGTCACCACGATCACGGCAGCCCTCTTCGCGGCAGGAGTCTGATGCCGCGGTTACCTGGGCAAATTTTCGCCAGCCGCGCCAGCGACGCCAACATGCCCCTGCGCTGACCCAAGGCCTGCGCACGTGCGAACGTCGACCGGAGTAGGAACCGCTCGGCTCTCCACAAATTGGCAAAACCATACCGAGCTCCCATTAGCAGGACTAGTCTCACCTCATGGACGACAACGTGTCGTGGGTTTTTCAAAAGAAAGACGTGGCCCGGCCGCGCCTGTGCCCACAGTGCAACGACCCCATGCAGGTCTCCTGGCACGGCATCTCCTACGACTACGGCTGCGAGAACTATGCGTGCTCGCTTGTCTACTGTGGTCCGCCCTATACCGAGGCCGAACTAGCCAGCGACAACACGGTCGTGCTCGGCCCGCCCAACTGCGTGCGCTGCCTCATGCCGATGCAGGTCGTGCCGAACGGGGATGCGTGGCAGTTCGCTTGTGATCAAAGCGGATGCGACGGCATCTGGCCCCCCGTCGACTCCTGACCCCACTCGCCCGCGCCACTCCACCGTGTCCGGCCAGTAGCGTGCGTTCGCACGCCCATGCCCGTTGCCCATAATCCGTAGCCGCGTAGCCGCGTAGCCGCGTAGCCGCGTAGCCGCGTAGCCGCATAGCAGCGTAGCCCGGCGTGCGCGAGAAGCTCAGACGCGAAATTTGTTTATTTTGGCAATTGGATGCGGCTGGGCCTGTTATTGCAGGTCCGGCCGGTTTTTTGCGCGCATTGTGCGCACATCGTCTGCCCCTGAACGGGGGTGAACCTGAGAAAGCCCCGAGTTCGATTGTGACATTGCCCATAGTGGGCAATGC
>NZ_SOHI01000023.1:0-106389 GCF_004403585.1 Cryobacterium sp. Hb1
GCGAGGGCCAGTTTTGTCATGAGTCACGACCACGGTGGAGCGACCAACACCAACTCTGCCAGCCAGTCCCGGACCAGCCACCCCAAGACTCACAGTCTTGTCAGATCTCGAACTGGCCGAAAGGGCGTCGCTTCGGGGATCGAATGCTGAATCGTCTTGGGGTCATGGCTGCTAGCCATTACGACTCACCCATCAAGTAAATTTAGAGTCCGGGGGCCTTTCCAAGCTCGACGCGCAGCTGGGACAGGCGGGCGTAAGCATGGTCGCGATATGCCAGTAATGCCTCCGTTTCGGCGGCATCGATGTCCAGAATTCCGCGACCAGATTTGAGGCCGAGATCGCCATTCTTGATTATTCTGGTCAGTGATTCCGGAGGAGAAAAGCGATCTCCGTAGGCCGTCTCGAGGGTTCCATAAGCCGCTTCATACACGTCAAGGCCCGCCATGTCACCGATGGCGAACGGGCCGAAGAGCGCCAGCCTAAACCCGAAGGAGTTGCTGACGACAGCGTCAATCTGTGCGGGTGTCGCGGTGCCCTCTTCGACGATGCGCATCGCCTCCTTATAGAGCGCAAATTGAAGCCTGTTGGCGACGAATCCCGGCGTGTCTGCCACCCGCGCGGGTATCTTGCCCGACTTGACGATGAGCGCTTCGGCGACGTCAATGGCCTCCGGGGCAGTGTTAGGCCCGGGTATCAGCTCGACGCCAGGAATGAAGGGTGCCGGGTTCATCCAGTGCACGCCCAGGAATCGCTCCGGGTTAACGACGGCCGCGGCCAGTTCACCGATGGGAATCGCCGAGGTGTTGGTGCCGATGATGGCGTCTATTCTCGCACTCTGCGAGATCCGCTGCAGGATGTCCAGTTTGACTCTGAGAGTCTCGGGCGCTGCCTCGACGATGTAGTCCGCGCCGACCACGGCGTCTTCGATGGAGCCTGCCGCGGAGAGGTTCTTCCCGATGGTGTCTGCGGCTCCCACGGGCATCAGGCCACGGGCCTCAAAATCCTCGGCCTGCCTGATAAGACGGATCCGCGCCCGTTCTGCGGTCTCCCTATCAATGTCAGCCAGTCTGACCGGGTGCCCCCCGAGGGCCAGCACCTGAGCGATGCCGCCTCCCATATAGCCCGAGCCGACGACGGCCGTCGTTGAAATGCTAGCTGTGACAGTCATGTGTAACCCTTCCGAGGAAGCAGCCCCGGGCTGTGGACCGAGGCTGCCTGGATCGTGTCTAGCGGATGGTGTAGCCACCGTCGATCGCGATGGTGTGACCGGTGATAAGCGATGCGGCGTCGCTGAGCAAGAATGCGACGGCTCCAACGACGTCCTCGGGCTCTCCGAATCTGCCGATCGGGATCCGGCCGAGAAGCTCGGCCGCCCAGTCTGGCCGGCTCAGGGTGGATTCGGTCATTTCCGTGCGCACGAATGTGGGTGCAACTGCATTGACTCGAATCCCGTTTCCCGCCCATTCAAGAGCCAGAATTTTGGTCAGGTGAATGAGTCCGGCCTTGCTCGTTCCGTATGCAGCACGTTCTTCAATCGCAACGATGCCGGTTTGGGAAGCAATGTTGACGATGGATCCCGCCGTGCCGTTGCTCAGCCAGCTTCTGGCCAGCGCCGTCGACAGGAAGAAGCTGCCTTTGAGATTCGTATCGAAGACGGTATCCCAATCCTGATTTGTTACCTCGATGGCGGGTTTGGGGATATTTACGCCGGCGTTATTGACCAGCATGTCAATGCCACCGCTATGCAACTGCAATGCGGCGACAAACTCAGAAATCGAGTCAGGGTCGGTCATCTCGACGGACAGCGCCGGTGTGCCATACCGGTCCGCTATCTGCTGACTGGTCGCAGCGTCACGACTCGTTCCGTAGACGGTTGCACCTTGCTCGGCAAGGCCATCGGCGATGGCCTTGCCGAGCCCGCGCCCGGCGCCGGTCACGAGCACACGGTGCCCGTCCAGACGAAAGTCGACCATCGGGTGCGTGCTATTTCTCGAAGGTGTGGGTCGACCACGGGAGCGTCGTGCCGCGGTACTTCGCCGCACGAACATCTCCCGAGCGGGCGTGGCCTTCAAAGCGTTCCACGCGTGCTGCCCGTCCACACAGTTCACCGAAAAAAGCGCTGGATTCGGTGTTCGTGACTTCCTGGTACGTCACGGTACGCAAGAACTTTCCCACCCAGAGTCCGCCGGTGTAGCGGGCGGCCCCGCGGGTGGGCAGAACATGGTTGGTTCCGATCACCTTGTCACCGTAGGAGACACAGGTTCCCTCGCCTAGGAACAGTGCACCGTAGAAATTCATCTTCTCGAGAGCCTCTCGAGGATTCTCTGTGAGAATCTGCACGTGCTCGTACGCGTATTCGTCGGCGAGGGCGTAGGCATCATCAAGATTTTTGACGACATGAACGGCGCCCCAATCCTGCCACGCCGCAGCCGCGTAGTCCCGGGTAGGCATGTCGACCAGCAGGGTGTCGATGTGTTCGATGACGTCCCGGGCAAGTTTCTCGCTGGTCGTGATCAGTACGGCCGGAGAATCCGGACCGTGTTCTGCCTGGGAAAGGAGGTCCACGGCAACGATGAATGCATCGGCGTGCTCGTCAGCGACGATGAGCACCTCCGTGGGCCCGGCAAAAAGGTCGATGCCCACTTCGCCAAAGAGCTGGCGCTTGGCCTCGGCGACGAACGCATTGCCCGGGCCGGCGAGCATGTTGACCGGCTTGATGGTCTCCGTGCCCACGGCCATAGCCGCAATGGCCTGGATGCCGCCAAGGAGGTAGATTTCATCGGCGCCGGCGAGGTGCATGGCGACTACGGTCGCATCTGGAATCTCACCCTTTATCAGCGGTGTGCAGGCGGCCACGCGAGCGACTCCGGCGACCTTGGCGGTAATGATGGTCATATGAGCGCTGGCCAGCAGCGGATACTTACCACCGGGAATGTAGGCACCGACCGCCTGGATCGGCACGTTCTTCTGACCCAGGAGCACGCCGGGCATAGTCTCGATTTCAAAGTCCGTCAGCGACTCGAGTTGCTTCTGTGCCATGAAGCGCACCTGCTGCTGAACAAAGGTGATGTCATCAATGACCTGTTGGGGCACGCGGGCCATAATCTCGGACAGCTGCTCCGCCGTGAGAAGGAATGATTCCGGCGCGTAATTGTCGAATTTCTTCGAGTACTCCCGCACAGCCTCGTCACCCCGGGTACGAACATCGTTGATGACGTTCTCCACCGTGGCACGCACATCGGGAGTACTGCCGCGATTCGCGCTTGTCTCTGCCGGTGCCTTCAGCAGTTGTGAAGCGACGAATGACGTGGTTGCCGTTTCGACGGTCATGGGAAAACCTTCCATCTACGTTGATGGGCGACACTTGAGGCGCCCGGTCCAAGGCCCAATCGAGCCCGACTTGTTGACGAGTGTATACGTATACATCGCGTTGATCAAGACATTGCATCTATCGCGTGAATACGTATACACTCCTGTCTACGGATGCCGCCGATATGGTCGTACCCGGAGGCCGACACGGTCACAGACAAAGGAGTCTCGGTATGAGCGCCCCCGCCACAACAGCTGCACCCCCCACAACTCCACCCACGGTTGATCCGAAAATGCGTCGCAGGGCGCTGGTCTCCTCAACCCTTGGTACTTGCATTGAGTGGTACGACTTCTACGTATACGGCGTCGCTGCCGCCATCATCCTGAACGTGCAGTTCTTTCCCAACGCCAGCCCGTTTGTGGGCATCCTGTTGTCTTTCAGCACCTACGCCATCGGCTTCGCCGCACGCCCGATCGGCGGAATCATCTTCGCCCACTTTGGTGACCGGCTGGGCCGCAAAAAAATGCTCATGATCACTCTCGGCCTCATGGGCACCGGTACATTTCTCATCGGCATCCTTCCGACCTACAACACCATCGGCATTGCAGCGCCGATCCTGTTGGTGCTGCTGCGGATCGTCCAGGGCATCGGAGTTGGCGGCGAATGGGGCGGCGCCGCTCTCATGGCCACCGAATTCGCCCCCGCTAAGAAGCGTGGTTTCTTCGGCTCCTGGCCCCAGATTGGCGTTCCTGTCGGCACACTGCTGGCCAACGGTGCATTCTTCATCATGGGAGGCCTCATCACCCCCGAGGCCTTCATCGCCTGGGGCTGGAGAATACCCTTTCTAATCTCCATCGTGCTCGTGGCGATCTCGTTCTACATCCGCAGCAAGGTGGCCGAATCCCCTGTTTTCGAGGAGATCAAGCGCAAGGGCGAGATCGAGAAACTCCCGGTAGTGAAGGTCATCAAAACGCGACCACTCATTATTCTCAAGGTCGTTATGATGCGGTTCGCGGAGAACGCAAACTACTACATCTACACGACATTCCTGCTGGCCTATGGCCCCGCGATCTTGCTGGAGAAGAACAGCATTCTCCTCGCCACGATGATCATGGCCGGCCTCGGCGTCTTCTCCATTCCATTCTGGGGCTGGGTTTCCGACCGGTGGGGTCGCCGGTACACCGTCATGGCTGGCGCAGTCACCATGTTGGTAATGGCTTTCCCGTTCTTCTGGGCCGTCCAGACCGGCGATTTTTTCATGGTGCTGCTCGTGCTGATCCTCACCTGCAACATCGGTCGTGACCTGTGCTACTCCGTCGAACCCGCCTATTTCACAGAGCTTTTCGAACCGAAGCTGCGCTACTCTGGAGCCTCGGTTGGCCCGCAGGTTGCGGCGGTTTTCGCCGGCGGGTTCGCGCCGTTGGTCGCTACGCTGTTGATCGGGCCGGAGTTTGACCGGTACTGGCTCGTGGCGGTCTACATGGTGCTGACCTCGCTCATCACCCTGGCCGGCGCTTTTTGGTCCCCCGAGACGGCCCCACGGGTACGACTGCGCCGAGGCCTCTCCGCCGAATATGATCCAATCGCTAACAAGTAATTCTGTAATCTCCTCGAGGAGGACGACGTGATAACCAGCCGAGACGTCGCACAATTGGCCGGCGTGTCCCAAGCGACGGTCTCGCGTGCCATGTCGTCCTCCTCGAGAATCAGCGCTGCGACAAAGGCCCGGGTTCTGGCGGCGATGGAAACCCTGGAGTACGTGCCACACGCCGGGGCGCAGGCGATGAAAACCCAGCGTACGAACACAATCGGCGTCGTCGTTGCCGACATCACAAATCCCTTCTACCCAGAAGTGCTCGATGAGTTAACCCGTGAACTCGACGCTGCAGGCTACAGAGTCGTCATTTGGAATGCGGGCGGCGGCAGTCACCATGATGCCCTGCGTGCCATCCGAGAACGAGCCGTGGACGGCGTCATCTTCACGACAGCGACCGAGGACTCTGCGGAGCTGCAGGCCGCGTTGAAGAAGGGCAGCCCGATTGTCTTGATCAACCGCCGCATCGACGGTCTGCAATGTGATCAGGTGACGAGTGACAATCTCTCCGGCGGGGCCGTCGTCGCGGACTACCTTATCCAGAACGGAAAGACTCGGGTTGGCTTCATCGGAGGCAGCGAAAGCGCGAGCACCTCGCGCGACCGCGGCCGGGGATTCATGAACCGGATGACGGAGCACGGTTATCCGGTGCCGGACGACCTTCTTCGCCAGGGCGGCTTCTCGCACGAGCAAAGCTTTCGGGTTATGAATGAGTTCATCAATCAGGCCAATCCGCCGCAAGCCGTTTTCTGTGCCAACGACTTCATGGCCTTCGGAGCCCTCGATGCGGTGCGCAGTAATGGGCTGACCGCCCCTGACGACTTCTGGGTCATCGGGTATGACGACGTTGAAATCGCATCATGGCAATCTTTCGACCTCACCACCGTGCGTCAGCCAAGCCGAGAAATGGCTCGTGTCGGAGCACACATGCTGCTCGATCGCATCAACTCACCGCAGATGACAGCTCAACACGTTATCTTTCCTTGCGAACTCATCATTCGCGGCAGCGCTCGCGACTGAGGCATGGCTCAGATCAGTTGCGCTGCACACCCGCGGCAGCTGGTAGATCTCCGCGGCCGACTCCGCGAACACCGAGATGACAGGATCCTAATCGATTGGAAGCACGCCAACTGCTCAGTCCGATCGGGCTTTCTCCACGTGGGCGCTCCACCAAACAATCGGGCTGCTCTCCGCGGTGATCATTGAACTCGCCCCGGATACACCGTCCTGGGACGAGATCACCCGACTGATCGATTCGCCCCCGGAACCCCGCGGTAAATCCCGGAAGACCGTACAGCGCTCCGACCTGGCCGGGGCACGCCAGCCACGGCTACTGCGCGCGCCTCTCCCGCTACTGCTGGGGATTCCGCCTCTACCTGATTGGGACACCAGACGGACTGCCCGTCGTCTGCGGTCTCGCCAACCCCAAGGTCGTGGAACGCGAAGCCGCCGAGATCATGCTCCGCCAGCAACATCTGATCAACCGGAGCAGGTCATTATCTGAGACAAGGCTTCGCCGACGTGAACGTGTCCACTGAGCAACCAATTCCACAACAAAATTGTCTCGAATGCTGGGTGGTTCGCCGCCTCGGGCTGTACTCGTGGTGCGGGGGTGGCTATTTAGTGAAGGTAGGCCCGGTGTCGACGTCGGGTATTCGTTTCTTGAGTGTTCACCGCACGGGCACTCTTCGGCCACCAGATGACTCTGTCGCAAACCTATGGTTTGTGACGGTACGGCCTATTCCAATTGAGCGGAGCATCCAATGTCCTTACATCATGTCCTGGCTACGCTGGCCCTTGTGCCTGCCTTAATGGCACCTTTCGCGCTGCCGGCAGCAGCCGCAGCCGACGATTCCGGCGTGCTGCCCCAGAAGACCCACTTCGATCTGCAGGCCCACCGGGGTGGAATAGGTATGACTACCGAAGAATCGCTAGAGGGGTTCGGCAAGGCCATGCGCCTTGGTGTCTCCACGTTGGAGCTGGACACTCAGATCACCCGGGATGAGAAGGTAGTCGTCAATCACGACCGGCAGATCAGCCCGTCAAAGTGTCGTGACACAGAACCGGTCACGCAGGGCGACCCGATGTACCCGTACGCGGGTAAATACATCAAAGACCTGACCCTGGCTCAGATCAAAACGATGGATTGCGGCTTCCAGCAGCTACCCGGCTTCCCTGAGCAGGAGCAAATCACAGGCTTCCGGATGGTCGAGTTGAAAGACGTCTTGAACCTGGTCAAGAGCTACCACGCCCAGCAGATCACCTTGAACATCGAGACCAAGGTTGAGGCCGGAGCCCCGGAGCAGACTGCGCCAGTAGGCCTCTTTGTGCGTCGGGTCTTTGAGGAGATTCGCGCCTCGGGTATCGAGGACCAGGTCACCATCCAGTCCTTCGCCTGGGGTGCACTCAACGAGATGCACAGCCTCGCGCCGGAGTGGCCTCTGGTGGCGCTGACTAACCGAGACTTCCTGCAGGTGGGTGAGCCCGGTGCCTCACCGTGGCTCGGCGGAGTCGACGCCGACACCTACGGCGGCGATCTCGTCACGACGGCTGCCGCAGCAATTCCCGGTGGCCTCACTGCGGTGTCACCCAACTACGGGTTCCCCCAGAATGGCACGGTCGCCGACCCCGGCTTCCAGTTCTACCCGGATCAGCAGATGGTGTCTAAGGCACACGCCCGCGGTCTCAAGATCATTCCCTGGACCAGCGATGATCCGGCCACGGTGAAGGAGCTCCTGGATCTGGGTGTCGACGGCATCATCACGGACTACCCGAATCGGGTTCGGCAGATCATGGCCGACCGTGGGATGAGACTACCGAAGGCGTACGAGCCGCGCTAACAACTGATCGCGAGAACCGGAGAAAAATCCGTCTTGCGTCGAAGGAAATTGGCTTCGGGTTGCGGCAAAGTTCGCGCCCCGCGGCGTTTCGCGAAACGGTCTGGTCGGAACAAAAAACCATCCATCTGAGGCTCCCAAGGAGCGATTTCTAACTACCTCATCAAGTGACCTCCGCATCGGGATCGAAACTGACATCGAACGCGGTGTCGTAGTCGGCGAGGATCCGCTTCCGCACGAGGGCGACGGAAGCAGCTGCCCACGCGTCACTGAAAGTGTCATCGTCTTGCTGTGCTTGCACGCGGATGCCCATCTCTCACCCACCTGAATCAACCATGGACCACCAAGAATGTCCGCGTAGAGTGAGATGTTGTGAACCGCCCGATTCACTGCAAAACCAAGGGAATCCACGAGTTCCCGGGACATTCAGCAAGGGGCAGAATCGCCCCGATTCTGCAAGGGGCGGGTTCGAATCCTGTCAGCCTGACAGATGAAATATGCCAGGGGCCAGTTCCGCACTTCGCGGAGCTGGCCTCTTGTGCGTGATTCGGACGAATACGCCAACGGTTCGGCCAATTGAGAGTTTCGGACCGCTATGAACGAAGCGTACTAACGGCGAGAGACAGACAACCGCGGGCGAGTGACCGCCTCATAATGGCGTGTCGGGCTACGTCGGTGCCCAGGCCGTGCGAATGTCGGCGAGGAGCTCCGGGAGGTAGAGGTCCTGGGGGTGGTGCCGCATACGTTGGTCAGTGCCTCGGTCCAGACCTCGCTAACTGGAGTCCGGCGGCCTGCAATCGCGCCGGCCTTGGAAAACAACATGTGATGCCTTTTGTACAGGAGCACTTTATAATTGAGGGGTCTGCAGAGACGCGACTTTGTGGTTCTCTGCGCCAGGTCGGCTCACAGCATCCACGATGATGGTCTTGTGAGCAATGGTGGAGAGACAGCCTTCGAGTTCGTGATGATCCCGGATCCCCCCGACGCGCGGTTGTTCGTGGAACTTTCCAGCTTTGGGGTCGACCTCAGTGAGGCCCGTCATGCCCTCGAGCTTGCGAGCGAGCGCGGCGAGGACGCGCCACTTCAGGATGCGGCCGCATACCTGATCGGGTTCGCGGCTCTTGCCTACTGTCGGACCTTCTTCGACTCGAAGGTCCGAAAGCCTCTGACAAAGCACATCGTGATCCCTTCCGAATTCCAGGACTTCCATTGGCTCGTTGGCGCGTTCAGGAACACCACAATTGCGCATTCCCAGTCTGAGCTCTCGACGACCTTCCCAATTGGAATCCTTGATGCGGACACCCTGCGGGTGAGAGATGTGACGGCAGCGACCTATTCCCAGACGCTCCCGCCACCAATGGTGAGCCGCTTCCTTGAACTCTTGGAGGCTGTGGATGAATCGCGGTGAAACTATCGGCGGGGCGTGCCCGGTAACCACCCAGAGAGATCCCGCAACCCGGCGGGCTTCTTGCTGGCGGCATGGGTGACTGTAAAGTAGCGGTCGGGTGGCCGGGGTACAACGGCCTAGTTCCATCATCACCGTCCAGGTGAATGAGGCCAGTGGGAGTTTAGGCGGCTAGTTCGAGCCGTCCATTCTCGCCGTGTTATTTATTCCGTTTCGTGAGCGGTCCCCCTGTACAGTGTGGGCATAATCCTCACAGCTGTGACGCACTCCCGCGCTCATGGTTCCCCGTGGTGGAAGAACGGAATCCCCGCATGAGAAAAATCTCGCTTGGCCTGGTCGGCATCGTCGCCGCAGCCGTCAGTCTCGCCATTGCAGTACCCGCGAATGCCGCCAGCAGCGTCCTCTACGTACCGGACAGCTTCAACTCCGCACTTTCTGACACGAGGGCGACAGGGCACTACGAAGTGGTCGCTACCGGTCTCCGCATTTATACCGACTCGACCACCAGCGCAGATAAGGTCGCTGAGTACGTCGACACGAACACCCTGCTCGCCGCAGCCGGCGAACCAAACCTTGAGTACACGAACACAGCCGGGGGTATCCCCGGCGCCCAGCTCATCGTCGACTTCGACGCTGACGGCACTGCCGATGGGATCCTCATCGGAGAGCCTGCCACCTATGGCGACGACTGGTGGTTGAGTAACTCCGCAGACCAGTTCGTCAAGGACGGAGCACCGTCCCACATGGGCGGATTCGGCAGCGACAACCACGGCACCCTCGCCCAGTGGCGGACCGCCTTCCCAAACGCTGTCGTCATCGCGTTCGGTTTCGCCCTCGGTTCAGGAGTCAAAGGCGATGGCGTCCTCAACGCGATCAACTTCGCTGGCACTGAATATACGTTCGGAACTCAGACTGTGCTCTCGGGCAAGGACGACTGCAAAAACGGCGGGTGGGAAACTAGCACGAGTCCCCTCTTCAAGAATCAGGGTGACTGCGTCAACTTTTTCGCCTCTTCGAAGGGGTAGTTGTACTCGGCAAGGATATTGGTGACAGTTCGGGCCCATAAAAGGTGAGGGCCTCCGGGCTTCGGGACTGCGGATGATTAACACGCTGGTTTGATTTCTGATCCGGTTCCGGGGCGTGAGCAACAACGGAACGGTCAGTGGCCTCAAGCGGATGGGTTGAGCTACTCCGACGCTCGTCAGGGAGCCACTCCGCCAACTCGGAGTGGCTGACCGCGACCGCCGAGGTAAGACCCGGATGCTGGACTTTCTGCCGCGCCCGAGCGACGTCGCGCTGCGAGCACCCAGCGATCTCGAAAACCGACGGCTAGCTGCTGGGCGCAGAATCCACAACCCGCTTGAGCCGGTTTCACACGCCTTGCCACAATCCGAAACTGCCTTCATCCGGAGAGTCCACCGAGGAGAACGGGCGTCCTATCCGAAAGTGTAGTGAGAACCGTCAGAAAACAGTGTTACCCCTGCCCGTTTGCTTCGCGAAGATGATCATCAAGCGGAAAGCATCCGTTCGTCCACTGCAACCCGATGACTGAATCGAAGGGGTACAAATCGTGAATCCGACAGCACCTGCGATTCGTACCGTGCGCAGTACCGCAAGTGACATTGCTCGTAATCTGTCCCGCGTCAGGGACGAGATCGCGGACACTGCGGCCAAAATTGACGAACAGGAGGTCGCCGCCCTGGCGGCCCACCTTGGCCAGACAGGCCGGGTGTTCATCGCCGGAGCGGGGCGGAGCGACCTTGTCTTGCGCATTGCCGCCATGAGGCTGATGCACCTGGGCCTGACCGGCCACAGAACCGATGAACCGGCCGAACAACTCTGGCTCAGGCACGCCAACCTCGAGTAACCGAGGCCTCCAGTTTCCACAATCACCGTGTTCCCCTACAGAAAGAAGCAACATCATGAAACTCCAAGTAGCTATGGACCTCCTCACGGTCGAAGATGCCCTCGAACTCGCCGGCAAGGTCGCCGAATACGTCGACATCATTGAGCTGGGCACCCCCCTGATCAAGGCCGCTGGTCTCTCCGCTGTTACTGCCGTCAAGGCGGCGCACCCGGACAAGATCGTCTTCGCTGACATGAAGACCATGGACGCCGGAGAACTTGAGGCCGATATCGCCTTCAAGGCCGGCGCTGACCTGGTCACCATCCTCGGAGCCGCCGACGACTCGACCATTGCCGGCGCCGTCAAGGCAGCTAAGGCCCACAACAAGGGCATCGTCGTCGACCTCATCGGCGTGGCAGACAAGGTCACCCGCGCCAGGGAAGTCCGCGCGCTGGGTGCGAAGTTCGTCGAAATGCACGCAGGCCTGGACGAGCAGGCCAAGCCCGGTTATGACCTGAGTGGGCTGCTTCGCTCCGGAGAAGAAGCCCGCGTTCCATTCTCCGTGGCGGGCGGCGTGAACCTCTCCACGATCGAGGCGGTCCAGCGCGCCGGCGCCGATGTCGCCGTCGCCGGTGGTGCCATCTACGGCGCAGCCGACCCCGCCTTGGCAGCGAAGAATCTCCGCGACGCCATCCGCTAGCCCGTCCATTAATGGAGGCGTCTCACAAAGCTGCGGGACGCCACCCCCGGGGTGCGGTACCAGTATTTCCTGGCCCGCATTCCCGGGATTTTTTACCTCTGGCGCCATAGGCCATCCCATATGGATTTCCTGGAAAGTAGCTCCTATTATGCGCAGCCACGCCACCGAGCGTTTGGAAGTCCTCGTCACCGAGCCTGGTCGACTTCACGAAATTCTCAACGATGCAGAGGCCGAGCTTCGGCAAACAGCGATGGCCCAACGGTGCGCCGGCATCCTGGCGACCCGCCACAATGCAGGCCGTTACACTCTTGAACTCAGCAACACGGTTCCTTTTGGGGAGACTTGGGAGCAGACACTCTCCTGATTTCGGCAGGCTGCCGTGCATCCTCAGCGGAGTCCGGTGCTGTGCGCCAGGGCGATGGCCTCGGTGCGGGAGGCAACGTCGAGCTTCCTGAAGAGGTTCCGCACATGGAATTTAACTGTATTCTCACTGATGGCCAATGTCGAAGCGATGGTGCGGTTGCGTTCTCCGGCAACGAGGTGCTGGAGAACTTCAAGCTCCCGGGGCGCGAGGTTCCAGGCAGTGATATCCCTGGCCGGGCGGGCGGGCGGGTCCAGAGGGAGCGTCACGAAGATATCTGCACCCCAGCCCGACATGACGTCGATCTGCAAATTTCCGTTGAGTGCCTGCACCCGACGGTCCAGGCGAATGATGCTTGGCGCATCCGCGGCGAGCGCACCGCGGCCGTTGTCTCTTACGTTGATGAGCAAGTTCTCCCCATCGCAGTCCCACTGCGTCCGGACCCTGCTGACGTCGGGTTGTTCCATCATGACCAGAAGGAGTCCGCGAACGATGGCCCGCGCCGCGTGCGCGACTTCACCGGGCAAGTCCCTTCCATTGAGCGGTGGCTCGATGAACTCGACCTCAAGGCCGCCGAAGCGTGTGAGCGGTCGCAGGTCCTGCCGAAGGCGCTCGAAGGCTGTGGCGACGGGTTCTTTGACCAGGTCATTCGTGCGGTCGCTGAGGGTGCGGAGCTCCACCAGAGCTTTGGCGGTGAGGTCAATGACGGCCGAGTGGGCTGACGTATCGTCCGAGCGCAGCGCTGCCAGGAGGATCTCCAGGGTTGTGGAGTGCAGATCCGTGAGTTCCGCCGTCACGCGAATACGTTCAGCCGAGGCCGCCCGGGATTCCAGCAGGTACGACGGCGGCGCATCGGTCACTTTCTCACGAATCCGCCGGGCAGCAATGCGCCACAGATACATCACCAAATCGACCTCGTCGGCGTGCTGCGGATCGTTCGACTGAGGGTCCGTCAGGACGAGGAGCGCATTGCTGGAGGCGTGTTTCAGGGCGAGTACGGGGCGGTGTCGCCCGGCGAGCTCAGCTTCTCCGAACCAGGGAGCCTCATCGGGAAGGGCAGCGCGAAGCGCGCCAAGTTCGACGATAGAGACCTTTGAGATGATGTCTTCATCGCCCGCCTTCTTCTGCGGCCGCCCCGTGCAGTCTTCGGTAAAAATGATCAGCGCACTGCTTCCCAGGTAGGGAAGTATGGCGTCACGCAGTCCTTTTGCTATCTGGGTCAAGGGGGCGTCGGCCAGTTCCGCCACAGCTTGCAAAAGTGGCCACGGCAGTTCCGAAAGAGGCACGGGGACTACCTTGCGGCGCTGATCGGCGGAGGCTTTCATGTGCATACACTACCGGGTTGAAAAGACTCCTAACCTATCCCAAAGTGTAGTTAGAACCGTCAGAAAACAGTATTACCCCTACGCGTTTGTTTAGAGATCGTGGATATCAAGCAGAAGCATCCGTTCGACCGCTACAGGCCGATGATCGAATCAAAGGGGATTAATCGTGAATCCGAGAGCTACCTATTCCAGCACAACAGATTCAGAGATACTGACCTGGACGTCCGAGGACCGGCGCGCCGTGGACACAATCCGGGTTTTGGCCGCGGACGCCGTTGAGAAGGTCGGCAACGGCCACCCCGGCACCGCCATGAGTCTTGCCCCGGCCGCCTACCTTCTTTTCCAGAAGCTGATGCGACACGATCCGAAGGACCTCGACTGGATAGGTCGCGACCGTTTCATCCTGTCCCCTGGGCATAGCTCACTAACCCTGTACATCCAGTTGTTCCTGTCGGGCTGCGGGCTGGAGCTCGGCGACCTGGAAGCCTTGCGCACCTGGGGCTCACTGACGCCCGGACACCCGGAATATAAGCACACCAAGGGTGTGGAAATCACCACCGGCCCACTCGGCCAGGGCCTGGCCTCGTCAGTGGGTTTCGCCTACTCGCAGCGCCGGATGCGCGGGCTCATGGATCCCGACGCTGCCCCCGGCACCAGCCCGTTCGACCACACCATCTGGGTTATTGCTTCCGACGGCGACATGCAGGAAGGCGTCACGGCCGAGGCGTCCTCCCTGGCCGGGCACCAGGAACTGGGCAACCTCGTCGTCGTCTATGACGAGAACCATATCTCCATCGAGGACGATACCGACATCGCCTTCAGTGAAGACGTTCTCAAACGCTACGAGTCCTATGGCTGGCACACCCAGCGCGTGGACTGGACCGAGACGGGCGAGTACGTTGAAGACGTAGAAAGCCTGCACTCAGCCTTGCTGGCTGCGAAGGCCGAGACCTCCAAGCCGTCCATCATCTCACTGCGCACTATCATCGGCTACCCCTCGCCCAAGAAGCAGAACACGGGAGCCATCCACGGATCCGCTCTGGGGGCCGCCGAAGTGGCAGCGTTGAAGGCTGAGCTCGGATTCGACGTGGACAAAAACTTCGACGTCGACCCGGCAATCCTGGCTCACACCCGCAGAGTCATCGACCGCGGAGCGGAAGCCCATGCCAAATGGACCACCGATTTCAACGCCTGGAAGTCCGTCAACCCGAAAAACGCTGCCCTGCTCGAGCGCATCGAAAAGAAAGAGCTTCCGGCCGGCTGGGAAGCCAACCTTCCTATCTTTGAACCCGGCAAGGACATCTCCACCCGCGCAGCGTCCGGTAAGGTCCTCAACAGCATCGGCGATGTGCTTCCCGAACTCTGGGGCGGCTCTTGCGACCTTGCCGGCTCCAACAACACGACCATCGAAGGATATGGGTCTTTCGTGCCGGCAGCCAAGCAGACCGACACGTGGTCCGGCAACCCCTACGGCCGCGTACTGCACTATGGGATTCGCGAACACGCAGCCGCCTCCATCGTCAACGGCATTCACCTGGGCGGTCCCACCCGGGCCTTCTCGGGTACCTTCTTGATTTTCAGCGACTACCAGCGCCCTGCCATACGCCTGAGCGCGTTGATGGGGGTCCCCTCTATATACGTGTGGTCGCACGACTCGATCGGCCTCGGCGAGGACGGCCCCACCCACCAGCCGGTGGAGCAGCTCGCTACCCTGCGCGCCATCCCGGGACTGGACGTGGTTCGCCCCGGCGATGCGAACGAGGTTTCCGCGTCCTGGAAGAAGATCCTGGAAACCACGGAGAACCCCGCCGGTATTGTGCTCACCCGTCAGAACATCCCCACCTACGCCCGGGGCACGGGCGTAGCCACCTCCACTGAATTCGGCTCAGCCGACGGAGTGGCCAAGGGCGGGTACGTGCTGGCTGAAGCCGTCGCTGTCGGCTCCGTCACCACCGCTCAGGTCATCTTGATCGCGACCGGTTCGGAAGTCCAACTCGCCGTTGAAGCCCGCGAAGCACTGGCCACCGAGGGCATCGCCGCCCGCGTGGTCTCCATGCCGTGCGTCGAGTGGTTCAACAAACAGGATGCCGCCTACCGCGAGTCCGTCCTGCCAGCCGCCGTCACGGCCCGCGTATCCGTTGAGGCGGGTCTTGCTTTGGGCTGGAAGGAATTCGTCGGCGACGCCGGCCGTTCTGTCAGCCTTGAGCACTTCGGAGCCTCGGCCGACTATCAACGCCTATTCCAGGAGTTCGGCATCACGGTGCCGGCAGTCGTCGCCGCCGCCAAAGCCTCCCGCGCCGCGGCACGCAACTAACCACTGTTTTCGAAGAAAGAAGCTCAAGTCATGACACAGTCAACTCCCACCGCACAGCTTTCCGACGCCGGCGTGTCCATCTGGTTGGACGATCTCTCCCGCGAGCGGCTCTCCAGCGGTAGCCTGCAGAAACTCATCGACGAAAAAAACGTCGTGGGCGTCACCACCAACCCGTCCATTTTCCAGGCAGCGATAACGTCCGGCACGGACTATGACGCCAAGATCGCCGAACTTGCGGCCAGGGGCAGCAGCCTCGATGAGACGATCTTCGAGATCACCACCACCGACGTCGCCGACGCATGCGATCTCTTCGCCCCGGTTGCCGCCGCTACCAAGGGAGTCGACGGCCGTGTCTCGATCGAGGTCGATCCCCGCCTCGCCTGGGATACCGACGGCACGATCGCCGAGGCCAAGCAGCTCTATAAAAAGGTCGGTAAGGACAACGTCCTCATCAAGATTCCGGCAACACTCGAAGGCCTCCCGGCCATCACGGCGACCCTGGCCGAAGGCATCAGCGTCAACGTCACTCTGATCTTTTCGCTGGAGCGCTACCGCGCAGTTATCGAGGCCTTCCAATCCGGTCTGAAACTGGCCATGGAAAACGGCCATGACCTCTCCAAGGTCCACTCGGTGGCATCGTTCTTCGTCTCCCGAGTGGACACCGAGATTGACAAGCGCCTCGATGCCATCGGCACCGACGAGGCCAAGGCACTCAAGGGCAAGGCAGGTGTGGCCAATGCCCGTCTTGCCTATCAAGTCTACGAAGAGCTGTTCTCCACTAAGCGATGGGCAGTCTTGGCCGAAACCGGCGCACTGCCTCAGCGTCCCCTGTGGGCCTCCACCGGCGTCAAAGACCCCGCCTACCCCGACACCCTGTATGTCACCGGCCTGGCTGCTGCCGGCGTCGTGAACACAATGCCGGAAAAGACACTCGACGCGACCTTCGATCACGGCGTTGTCACCGGTGACACCATCACCGGCACCTACGACGAAGCAGACGGCGTGCTCACGGCCCTCGAAGCCCTCGGCATCTCCTACACCGAGGTCGTCGCCCTCCTGGAATCCGAAGGACTGGACAAGTTCGTAGGCAGTTGGAAGGAACTTCTGGCCGACGTGGAGGGCGCCCTCGTCAAAGCCCGGGAAAGCGCCCCCATCCGCTGATCTCTCAGCTACGACGCTGCCGGCCTAATCCGGGCCCGATCCGCACGCTCTAACCCGCTACCGAAAGGCAGACACCATGTCCATTTCACCCTTGCAGTGCTGCATCAACCCCAGCATCCTTTCGGCCGACTTCGTCAATCTCGAAGCCGAATTGGCCCGCATCGGCAACGCCGACGCCGTTCACGTCGACGTCATGGATAACCACTTCGTGCCGAACCTCACCATTGGATTGCCGGTGGTGGAACGGCTGCAGAAGGTCAGCCCAGTGCCGTTGGACGTGCACCTGATGATTTCCGATGTCGACCGCTGGGCGCCGTCCTACGCCGAAGCCGGGGTGGCCTCGGTGACCTTCCATGTGGAGGCGTCGGACGCACCCATCAAACTGGCCCGCGAGCTGCGGGCCAGGGGAGCCAAGGCAGGCATGGCGCTTCGCCCGGCCACGAGCGTTGAACCGTATCTGCACATGCTCTCGGAGCTGGACATGTTGCTGATCATGACGGTGGAGCCCGGTTTTGGCGGGCAGTCGTTCCTGGATGTTGTGCTACCCAAGATCCGCCGTGCCCGGGAAGCTATCGAGGGTTCAGGGGTTGACGTGGCCATTCAGGTCGACGGCGGCATCACCGAAGAAACCATCACGCGGGCCGCGGAAGCGGGAGCCAACGTCTTCGTCGCCGGATCGGCCGTCTACGGCAAGTCCTCGCCTGCGGATGCCATTGCGTCACTGCGCGACGCAGGCCAGCGTGCCTTCACAGCAGCACTCCACTCCAGCCACACGTAACCCCGACAAGTCTGAAGGACCACTCATGCGCGTTCACATCGCAACCGACCATGCCGGCATGGAGCTCAGTTCCCACCTAATCACGGCACTGGCAGCCAAAGGCTACGAGATGGTGGACCACGGCCCCACGGCTTATGACGCCGAAGACGACTATCCGGCATTCTGCATCACTGCCGCGTCCGCCGTCGTGGCCGACCAAGCCGCGGGCGTGGACGCCCTCGGGATAGTGTTGGGCGGCTCGGGCAACGGTGAGCAGATCTCTGCGAATAAGGTCATCGGCGTGCGCGCGGCCCTGGCCTGGAACCTCGAGACGGCAAAATTGGCTCGCGAACACAACGATGCGAACGTGGTGGCCTTAGGGGGTCGCCAGCACACCGTTGAGGAGGCCACCGAACTGATCGAGGCATTCTTGGCCGAGCCCTTCCGCAATGCCGAGCGCCACGTGCGACGCATCGGCCAGATCACCGCGTACGAGGCTCAGCCAAACAAGACCGCGGCCTCGTCGTAGCGCTCCTGCGGAACGACTTGCGATCATGCACCGGCGATGGGATTCTGCGGTAGTCCCCCCGCCTGTCGATGGCTTCCGTCGCGATGTGCACGGCGGTACCGAAACCGAAGCTGTAGTCGGTCGCATTGAGGTCGTTGTCCACAGCCCGGGGAACATCCACGACTTTTAGCCCTGCGTTCGTAAGTCGCTCGGCCGCAGCACGGGTTCCTTCCCCGCCAATCGCAATGATGGCGCCAATGGCCAGTCGGCGCGTGTAGCCTTCGATAACATCGGGGCCGCCGCCGTTTTCAAACATCGGTGCGCGAGGTGCCAAGCGTGCTGCCACCCTGATAGGCGATCGCCGCCGCTGGTGAGAATTCCAATGTTCGTGTCACGGCTCACACTGCGGACAGCACGGACAACGCCTCCCGAACGACATCAGTCGCGGGGAAGAACGGGCGGTGCACACCGGCCATCTCGTCCATGACGCGGATCACCTGGCAGCTGTAACCGAACTCGTTGTCGTACCAGACATAGAGAATTAGGGTCTTGTCCGTTGAAACGGTGGCGAATCCGTCCACAATGCCGGTACGACGGGAACCGACGAAGTCGGTGGAGACTACCTCGGGTGAGTCAATGTAGTCGATCTGCTCGCGCAGGTCAGAATGTAGCGACATTTCACGAAGGTAATCATTCACCTCGTCCCTGGTCGTTGTGGTCTCGAGGCTGAGGTTCAAGATGGCGAGGGAGACGTTCGGCGTGGGGACCCGGATGGCGCTGCCTGTGAGCTTGCCCAGCAGTTCGGGCAGCGCCTTGGCCACTGCCTTGGCGGCACCGGTCTCGGTGATCACCATGTTCAGTGCGGCGGAACGGCCGCGCCGGGCACCTTCGTGAAAGTTGTCGACCAAGTTCTGGTCATTGGTAAATGAGTGGACGGTTTCCACGTGGCCGTGGATTACCCCGAACCTGTCATTTATGGCCTTGAGCACCGGAGTGATGGCGTTCGTGGTGCAGGACGCCGCCGACACGATCCGGTCAGCATCAGTGATGGTGTCGTGGTTGATGCCGTGGACGATGTCCTTCAGCGAACCGTCCCCCGGAGCGGTTAGCAGTACCCGTGCAACACCCGTGCTCTGCAGGTGCTGGGACAGCCCTGTGGCGTCACGCCAACGGCCGGTGTTGTCCACCACCAGGGCGTTCGTGATGCCGTAGGCTGCGTAGTCAACGGTGGCAGGGTTGTCCGAGTAGATGACCTGCACCTGCACCCCATTGGCCGTGATGGTGTTGGCGTCCTCGTCGATCCGAATGGTGCCGTCAAAGGGACCGTGAACCGAGTCACGGCGCAGCAGGCTGGCACGCTTGGAAAGGTCGTTGTCAGACCCGCGGCGCACCACAATGGCACGCAGGCGAAGGCCATGACCGCCACCGACCTTTTCAATCAGCAAGCGGGCCAAGAGTCGGCCGATCCGGCCGAAGCCGTAGAGCACGACGTCGGTGCTGGTTCCGTACTCGTCACCGTGCTTGCCCACGATCCCGGCGAGCTCGGCACGAAGGAACTCCTCCAAGGTGGCACCGTCGTCATCTTCTGTGAACTTCTGGTTCAGGCTGGCAATGTCGATCACGGCCGAACCGAGCTGCAATTTCGCCAAAGTGTTCAGTAACGGAAAAGTCTCCTCCGGGAGCAATTCGTCTTTGCCGATCCGGCGCGCGAAGCGGTGCGCCTTGAGGATGTCCATCGTGGAGTTGTTGATCAAACTCCGGCCATGAATACTAATCAGCACGTTATTTTCGCGGTACAGGCGGCCTATCACCGGAATCATGGCCTCGGCGAAGGCCTCCCGGCCCATCCATGCATCGAGACAAGAAGCTGAAGTTTGTCGCATCGAACTGCCTTTCCGGAAAAGAAGCGGTCATCCCATCCTTCTATCAATTGCGGGTAGGGGAAACGCTAATTCAGACGGTTCGAACCACCTGTTTAGGTAGGTAAATCTGGGATTTGCGAATAGGGCTGCCGCGCCATATGGTTTTCTATTACACCAGCGAATGTAATAGTGGAGCGAATCGCGTTCGGTGGATGCACCGCGGGAGCACTCACTGCACCGGCCGGCTCATACATCGGGCCAGCTGCAGTCCGTACCAGCGATGCCCGTCCGAGGTTGGCATTTTGGATCTCGTGGTAGACCGTGCAATTTGATGAGTAGCCCTAAGGCAGTGCACTATTTCAAATGACCAGCGACCCCAGCCGACATCCGTGGACTCGACCGCGACCGACATTCGTGGCGCGTGGGAACGATTCGTTCATGGAGAGGACGATGTCTACGGCGTAAGGCCAGAAGTGGCGATCTCGTGGCAGCGATCCAGAGATCAGTACCACATCGACCCGTTTCTGTCCGAGGCCCCTAGCGCGGTCTCACAGGTCACGCACTCCCTCGATCAAGATGTCGTCTTCGCAGAGCTGGGTTTTCGCGCCGCTGCCATTGCAAACGAGCTAGCCGACACCGGAGGCGTTATCACCGTTGCCGACGCCAGCGGCAGAATTCTGGCCGCCTGGGGCGACAAGAACACCCGCTCAATCGCCACTGAGGGCGGCCTCGCGCCATGGTTTTGCTGGTCAGAGGGCGCGGTGGGCACGAATAGCATGGGCACCGCACTCGAAACCAAGCACGCGGTTCTGATCAGGCAATCGGAGCATTGGGCCCAGGCCTTCCACGAATGGTCCTGCGGAGGTATCGCGGTGCGGGACGTGGTGGGCGGGGAGCCACTCGCCGTCCTGAACATCTCGTGTTGGCGCACTGAACTGCCACCATCCTCGCGCAGATGGCTGGAGACCGCTGCCACCCATGCCCAGAACAGTTTGCGCAAGCGCGCCCAGGATAGCGGCAGTGAGATGCTCGCCGCCTTCTCCCATGCCGGGGGACGGCCGAACGAGTCACTCGTCGCCGTCGACACGGCAGGTGGGGTGGTGATCGCCGACGATACGGCGAGCATCATTCTCGGCGTCCCCGGCAACACCCCCGCGGTCAACCCCGCCGTGCGCTGGACTCCGCAGCTCCCGTCATTCATCCACGCTGCCCGCTATGCCACTAAGCGGGCGAGCGCAGACCCGGGATGGACCGGCTCGACGCAGATCCTCACCGCTCGGGCAGACGAATTGTTATCGATCGGAATTCGCCCCGTCTTCCTGCACCGCACTGTGATCGGACACCTGATCTCGTTCGGTGGCTTCGCTGGCGAGCAGTTCCGACAGGCACAAACAGGCGGGGTC
This sequence comes from Cryobacterium sp. Hb1, assembly GCF_004403585.1. Lineage (NCBI taxonomy): Bacteria > Bacillati > Actinomycetota > Actinomycetes > Micrococcales > Microbacteriaceae > Cryobacterium > Cryobacterium sp. Hb1. The sequence continues at coordinate 21,384 of NZ_SOHI01000023.1, forward strand.
TTGCTGGGACAGTCCCGTCGAATAGTGGCCCTTCGCGAGGAAAATCGCATGGTGCTGCTCGGGACGTCAGAGGTTGCCGTGGCCGAATCAGACGGCAGCGACGTGTGGCTTCTCACGAATGCAGGCAAGCTGCGCGCTGCTCTGTCCGGCTTGGACAAACTCGACAACGATCTGGCCGATACTGGCGTTTTCTTGCGAGTGCACCGTCAGTACCTTGTCAATCTCAGTCGAATTCGGGAGGTGGAACGCCGAGACAAGGGCGAACTGGTCCTGGTCATGGACAATCGCGAGAACACCAGGGTGCCGGTGTCCCGGCGAAACGTGAGCGCGGTACGTCGTGCGCTCAACATTTAGGGACGCACACCAGTTCAATCGTCACGCCGAGCCCCTCAGTGTTGGTGCACTTCGCAGGCGCAATACATGTTTCGACACGTGTAGCACGCGGGCATCATCTTGCAGCGCGGACAGACGGCCTCGCAGCTGACTGGCACCGTGTGCCGGTCAGCATCCGCCGACGCATAGGACTCCAGGCAGTGATAGCACAGCGGCCGCGCACTGGCTTCTCCCCTGTTACGCACGTCGATGTTCGACATCAGAAGTCGCCTACACCCGTGAACATCAGGCCCGACATCAGCAGAACGCCGATTCCGGTCAGCAGGTCTGGACGAACGCTGAAGGGAACGAGGTTGACGGCCGTTTTACCGATCGCGTGTCCGGCGAACGACAGGATCGCGGTGGTGACTCCGAACAGCAAAGGCGCGATCCATACCGTTCCGCCTACGAGGCCGAGGGCCGCGCCCCCGGCCACATTGTCGAGGCTCAACGGCACGGGCAGCCAGCGTCGAGCGACCTTCATGTCCGGGTCCACACGCTCGGGTGACCGGATCGATTTGATAACGAGATAAAGGCCGTATCCGGCCAGGACGGCCGCACCGATCATCTCGGCCGTGTCAGAGATCTTGGTGCTCATGAACACGCCGACAAGCATCCCGACGAGCGGTGCCACGCCATCCCAGACGCCGAAGTACAAGGACGTTTTCAGTGACTCGCGCCAGGTTGGTTTGAGCAGTCCGAGCACGATCGATGTGCGAAAGTTGTCCATACCGAGGACGAATCCGAGCGCTATTACGCCTATCATTGCCTGCCTTTCAATATGGTTTCGGAGAACTGGACGAGCGTTGTCGCGGACATCGCCCGCGTACTGGCGGTCGTCCGTTTCTTGGTGCGGATCAGTTTCGAGCGGGGAGTCAGCGAGCTCTCCTGCGGACGCAGCGGGTCGTTAGCTGCCGCCACCGCATCCTCAACGATCCCGTGGTCGGGCGAGAGATGACAGACCGGGTCAGTTCGGGCAGCGTCGCCGGTGAGTGCAAAGGCCTGACAACGACAGCCGCCGAAGTCTATTTCCTTGCGGTCACAGCTGCGGCAGGGGTCTGGCATCCACGCGTCGCCACGATACTGCTGGAACAGTGGCGCCGACTCCCAGATCCACTCCAGGGAATGCTCGCGCACGTTGGCCGGGGGCAGGTCAAGGGCGCGGCCCAACTCATGGGCCGCCGGACACGGCAGCGCCTCGCCGTTGGGTACAACCGTGAACTGGCGACTGGCCCAACCGTCCATGCAGGGCTTGGGGTACTTGCTGTAGTAGTCCGGGATGACGTAGATGATCTCCATTGTGTCGCCGAGCCGCTCTCGTGCCGCCCGCACCACCGCCTCAGCGCGCTCCAGCTGGTCCCGGGTCGGCAGCAACTCATCGCGGTTATGCCCCGCCCAGCCGGCGTACTGCGTGTTTGCCAGCTCTACACGGTCTGCGTTCATCGCCACCGCCATATCGAGAATGCCGCCGATCCGGTCGATGTTCTGCCGGTGCAGCACAACGTTGAGGGTAAGTGGCCAGCCCAGCTGCTTGACGAGCTGTGCGGCCACTTGCTTACGCTCGAACGAAGTAGTCCCCGCGATCTGGTCGTTCAGGGCCGCCTCATCGGCCTGGATACTGAGCTGTATATGGTCGAGGCCAGCGGCGAGAAGTTGCTCGGCGCGACGAGTGGACAGACCGAGCCCGCTGGTGATCAGGTTGGTGTACAAGCCCAGGTCGGTAGCGCACTGCACCAATTCGACGATGTCGTGGCGCTGCAACGGCTCGCCGCCCGAGAGGTGCAGCTGAAGGACACCCAGTTCCGCAGCCTCGGCAAATACTCGTTGCCAGTCCTCGGTACTCAGCTCATCGCGATAGGCGTCGAGCTCGAGCGGATTAGAGCAGTAGGCGCATTGCAGCGGACAGGCGTATGTAAGCTCAGCGAGCAGTCCGTAGGGCTTTTCCATGATTTACCTCCATGCCATGCTTGGTGACGAGATTAGCCACGAAGCTTCGGACGTCGCTTTCTGCGACCTGGTCGTATCGGTCGCGCAGTTCGGCACTGATCTCCGCGATAGTTCGCTGGGCGTCACACAGCTCCACGATCGCGGCTCCGGTGGCGTTGATGACCCAAATCGTCTCCGGTGAGAGCAGCGCATATTCCTTGCGCGCGGCGCTGTAGGTCAGCCGCACGTGCGGCGCCAACCGCGGCCGGGCGTCCTCGTCAGTGAGTTCCATAGCCTTGGTCAATCGCATCGAGCATGCTCCACAGCACATCGCACTTGAACGACAGTGCCGCCACAGCGGCTGCCTGCGTCTCTGGAGTGACGCAGTGCTCCCTCACGATCGCGAGACCGTGCTCTGAGTCGAGGGGTGCCTGGGTAATCCGAGTCCTGAAGTAGGCGAGACCCTCTGGGTCGATCCAGGTGTAGTGGCGTTCGAATGCCGCGAGCCGCTTTGCCATCAGGTCGGGTGCGAACAGCTCGGTGAGCGACGATGCCACCGCCTCCACCCATGGACGGGTTCGCGTGAAGGTGACATAGGCGTCGACGGCGAATCGCACACTGGGTAGCAGGTGCTGTGAGTTCTCTACCTCTTCACGAGTCAGGCCAACGGCCTCGCTGAGACGCAGCCACGACTCGATTCCGCCGGTTCCCTCCGTGGTGCCGTCGTGGTCAGTGATCCGATGGACCCAGCGGCGTCGTACCTCACGGTCTGGGCAGTTGCTGAGGATCGCCCCATCCTTCCGGGGAATGTTCAACTGGTAGTAGAAGCGATTGGCCACCCACCCGCGGATTTCCTCGGGGCTGGACTGTCCCTCGTTCATACGGCGATGGAAGGGATGCTCGCTGTGGTACTGCTTCGCGTGCGCGCGGAGCGTCGCTTCTAGTTCGTCGGGTGTGAGTAGTACCGTTTCTTCGGATGTGAGTAGTAGCGTCATCGTTGCTCCTTAGATCTCAAGTTCAAGCCCGTCCACGGCGACTTCCATGCCATGCCGGGCAAGAAGCAGCCGTTCTGGCGAATCGTCGAGCAATATCGGATTGGTGTTGTTGATATGGATGTAGATCTTGCGATCGATGAGCAGCGGTGACAGCAGCTCAAGGCTGCCGCTCGGCCCATCAATTGGAACATGTCCCATGTCACGCGAGGTCTTGCTAGCTAGGCCGAGGCTGGGCATCTCGTCATCACTCCAGCAGGTGCCATCGATCAGCAAGGTGGAGCAGTCCGTCAACTCCTCCAGAATGTCGGGCGTGAGCTGCTGCACGCACGGGAGGTAGACCAAGCTCTGACGGCTGGTGGTGTCAGTGACGCGGTAACCCACGACCCTGCCTTTCTCCGCGGCCCCGGCGAAGCGCATCCGCTTCGTGGTGGGGACGTCGAAAGCGCGGTACGACAGCCCTCCGCCTAGCTGCACCTCGGTGCCGGGGACCACCGGTCGCCATGTCACCGGACAATACTCTTTGAGTGTTCGCAGTATCCCGGTTCCGGTACTGAGGGTCTCGTACACCGACTCCGTCGCGTGCACCTCGAGTCCGCGGCCCTCCCGTATCAGAAGCAGGCCGAGCGTGTGGTCGAGTTCAGCGTCGGTGAGCAGAACAGCTTGTAGCCGCGTCACTCTACCGTCGTCGGTGTGCAGGGCGGGAAAGGATTCTATGTGTGACTGGATGTCCGGTGAGGCGTTGAACAGAAACCATTGCTGCCGGTCAGCGCTGACCGCAATGGACGACTGGGAGCGTGGAACGCAGGGTCGCGAGCCGCTTCGTACCGCGCGGCACTGAGGGCATGCACAGTTCCACTGCGGGAACCCTCCCCCGGCTGCCGATCCCAGCACGCGTGCCCACATCCCCGCCGCATCCTTTCATTGTGAATCCGGTGGGGTGCCGGGCCAACTCGGCCCGGCACCACACCGGATCGCTTACATATCTAGGGTGCCCGCGTAAGCGGTAACCTCAGCTGACACGCGGATTTCTGCGAGCGTGGGCGATTCCCACTTCGGCAGATTGTTGTCTACGATCATGTTCGTTTTCTCCTTTCAGTCTCCGGATGGGTATTGGGATGGCCATCACCCGGGCAGGGCGAAGGCGATCAGCGCGCTGCCGTGGCCCGCGCCGAGCATTCCGGGAATGATGCCTTCAAGCCATCCACCCCAACCCACTGGAACGACGACGTACTGCTTGCCGTCGACGCTATAGGTCGAGGAGCTGCCGTGATGGCCGCTGCCACACTGGAACTCCCACAACTTCTCACCGGTTCGGGCGTCCAGTGCGACGAACTCACCGGTCGGGGTGCCAGCGAACACCAGATCGCCGGCCGTGGCAAGCACGGATGCGGCCATGGGGTAATCGAGACGCCACCGCCACTTCTCTTCACCATGAGTGTCGAACGCACTGACCGACCCGGCCATGTCGTCGATGTCCACCGCGACACCAGCGCCCCAGTAGGGCATGCTCTCCTTGAACTCGCGCCGCCGGCGGGTGGCGGTCGCACCAACGTCGGCCACAGGCACGTAGAACATCTCGGTCTTCGGGCTGTACGCCGCGTGCGTCCACTCTTTCGCACCAGCCGGGCCGGGGTAGAAGTGCACCGGTTCGCCCTCTTTCTCCGGGTACTTCCGGGGAGTGACCTTACCGTCTCGGGTAATGACACCCCAGTCGATCCGGTCCACAAAGGGAGTCACGTGTTGCAACTCACCGTTGGTGCGGTCCAGCACGAAGAAGTAGCCGTTCTTATCAAAGTGGCCCAGCAACTTCTTGCCGTCCCGCTCGAACAGCGTCATCTCCATTGTGGAGTCGTAGTCCCACAGGTCGTGCGGAGTGAACTGGTAGTGCCACTTGATCTCACCTGTGTCGACGTCCAGCGCGACAAGGCTGTCGGTGTAGAGATTGTCGCCCTCGCGAACCTCGCCGTCGAAGTCGGGTGCCGGGTTACCGGTGCCCGCGTAGTACAGGTTTGTCTCCGGGTCATACGAACCAGTGACCCAGTGGTTTCCGCCACCGCGCTGCCAAGCCTCACCGTCAGCGGGCCAGGTCTCGGAGCCCGGTTCGCCCGGCTTCGGCACGGTGTACGTGCGCCAGCGCTGCTCGCCGGTCTCCAGGTCCCAGGCGTCGATGTGACCACGTACCCCGAACTCGCCGCCAGCACTGCCCGTGATGAGCAGGTCCTTGATGACCGTCGGGGCGATCGAGGCGCTCTCACCAGCGCGCACGTCGCCGATGGTCTTCTGCCACACCACGTCACCGTTGGTTGCATCCAGTGCAACCAGCTGGGCGTTAGGAGTCACGAAGTAGACCTTGCCGTTGGCCACCGCGCAACCTCGGTTGACGTTGCCGCAACAGAGCGAAACATCGAAGGGCACGGCATGCTTGTAGCGCCAGAGTTCCCGGCCCGACGCCGCGTCGAGGGCCCAGAACCAGCCGTCCCAGCCAGTCACGAACATGACGCCGTCCACGATCAAGGGGCAGGTCTCGAATGCGTAGGTCGACGCACCCGCGATCTGACCGGCTTGGCCTGCCTGGAAGATCCAGGCGGGAGCGATCTTGCTCACGTTCTCGGAGTTGATCTGGTCCAGCAGGCTGTACCGCTGTCCGTCATAGGCACCGTAGTAGGTGAGCCAGTTCTGCGATTCCGAACGCGCTTTCAAGAGCCGCTCATAATCGATGTTGTCGGTCACCGCAGGGGCGATTCCCGGCATTGCGCTCAGCGCAGAGTGGTTGATGGCCTCGCCAGCGTCCACATATTCTATTGTCATCAGTTCAATCCCTTATCTATGGTCGGGGTTGTTCGGGTCGATCAAGTCGGGCTTCTGGGGGCACTTCACCTTGGACAACGATTGCGGCGGTCAAACCGCGTCCCTCGTCATTACCTCCGGGCGAGCTGTACCAGTAGTAACCCGGGCCATCCAAATTGATCGTCGCCCGTCCTCTCGAGTGATTGACCAACCAGAGAAATTTCTGGTCGCCATTGCTCGGCAGGAGGCAGGCGTGTGTGTTCTTGTCGTCGTTAATGACGGTCAATTCAAGAACACCACCGTGAGGCAGAACCAGGATGGCTGGTTCCCAGCAAATCTCGTCCTCTAAAATGCGGATAGTAGCTTCCATTGTGCCGTCAGCACGCTCGGTCGCCTCAGCGATGGAGCCGGTCGCCAACACTCGGCCCATGGACGCCTTATTCTGACCGTCCAGGCCAAGCCTGGCCAGTAGAGCAGAGCGTTCTTCAGTTACGGGTTCTTCAACAATCGTCACGGGACATCACCTCTTCATTGAAATCACATTCGCGTTTACCGGACTCCTTGCCCAGCAGGCAGATTCAGAGTCCGCTCGCTCGTCCGAGCCAGTTGACAGGTAACCGTATGCCCACCCGAACCGCGACTAACAGAGACCACCGCCGGACCGACACACCATGCCGCTCAGCCGCCTCAATGTGCCGCTCGTCAAAAACCGTCGCAGTTTGCATGCCGCCGTTTTCTCAACGGCTTCGTCTCTAAGCGGGTAGTTCAATCTCGTATCCCTCGGGCGGGACGTGCCCACAGGCGCCGTGACGTGTCTTGTGGCGCCAATCGGCCCCGGCCAAGGCGACAGCATCGACGTCAGCCAGGGTCCTCAGCGGGCCGTCGCGCAGGGTGCGTTCTTCGCGATCGACTCGTCTGTGTAGGTGCCCATCACGGTCTCCACGCCGGCATTGTCATAAGCATCACTGATGCCCCCGATCAAGGCCACGGGTCTTTCCAGGGCCACCGTCTCGGTGAACCGGTTCGACGTGTTCTAGATCGAGGTGTAGTGAGTCGACGCGTACTGGGTCGACGTATTGGAATGAGGGAACGTCCCGGGAGGCACACCACACGTCGTTTCAAATGAGCGCGCCGCCACGAGACGATCTTGAGCTTCTGCGGATTCTTAATCAGGCAGTCGAGCGCCTCCTGCTCGCCGCTCCAATGCGCGAACTTATCAAACAGCGAAGGACGATCCTTCCACGCATCGTCCGCTCAACGTCGCGAGATCCAAATACATGAAAACTTCTGGGAGATAAGAAGCGGAGACTCGCTCGGGAGCGACGAAAACGCTCAGCGAACGCTGCAGCGAGCGATCGAGAAAGGTGGATAGCGCCAAACGCTGCACGGCAACTTCCACCGGCCCAGATCGGGGTATCGACCGTGCTGCCCCGTCCCGGTGGTATGAGCGGGGCACAAAGAGTGGATTATGTCAGAGAGGCCTTGGCGCCTGCTTGAGCGACGGCCTGGTCCTGTTCGCCTGAGCCACCGCTAACGCCGATGGCGCCGATCACTTCGCCGTTGCGGGTGAGTGGGATTCCACCGGCAAAGATCACGATCCGGCCGTTGTTGCTGGCTTGAATGCCGTAGTACTGCTGGTTGGGCTGGGAGTTATCCCCCAGGTCCTTGGTCTGGATATTGAAGGCCCGGGCAGTGAAGGCTTTGTTGATGGAGATGTCGATTCCGCCAAGCCAGGCGCCATCCATCCGTACGTGAGAGATGAGATTGCCGCCGGCGTCAACGACGGCGATGTTCATAGGCTGTCCGACCTCCGAGACCTTGGCCTCGGCTGCGCTGATGATGATGCGGGCGTCCGCAAGGGTCAGTGTCATGCTGGTTCTCCTCGATCGGGTGGGGCCGCGGATGTCGTCCACGGCCGGTGGTTGGACGGTAGAGCAGACGGGCTCCTGCGAGCTCGCGGCATTCGACAGTGCAGTCATTCGCGTTTCGTGGTGAATACCAGCCCGCTGAAATAAATTCATTCCCCTATCCGGGCGGCACTTCCTAGGATGATAGTTGATTTGCAGGGTGAGCTGCAGAACCCGCGAACATTTTTCATATTTTTTTCTCACGGTAGCGGCTGCCTCGATTTCTGCCCTTGTGAACCCGATAGATGGTGGAAAGTTTTTAATCGACGGTCAACAATGAACGTTTTAATCGCACTGCCTACGCCACGAAATCACAAGCTCGGAGCTACGCCATCCGGCATATCGAAGGATATACATCAGTCGACGCAGGCATTCCGAACTCGGTTATCGCCGGCCTAATGACGTCCACCACGGTTGTTTACAGTCAACATTGGCAGCGTAGAAAAACCCGTTCATTCCGTTATCCGAAGTATCCGAAGCAGGTCCAGGCAGGGACACCGCTACGGGGTGGTCAATGGCGAGCTCATCGACGCTGAAACCCTCCGACGCATCACATCTATCAAAACCGGCACCGCGACCGCATCCTTGATGATGAACAGCGCAGCCCGACGGAGGCAGGATAACGCGGGACGGCTCGTATCGAGCGGCACGTTGATGCGGGTGAGCGGCATGGTGTGGGAGTCTTGCGGTCGTGTCTGGTCGTCGAGGTTTGAGTGGCATACGGTTGCTTCTCAGCTGGAGAGCGGACTCTAAGTGTGCCTGTTGCGCAAGGACCTCGGTAAACGCGTACGTGATTTCAATGAAGAAATGAGGAGGTGATGTCCAGTGACGACTAGTGAAGAACGGTCCGATCTTCTCCGCGGCACTCGTCGTTGCCTGTCTCGTGCCGTCAGCGCGCTCAGTCGGCTCAGCGATGGAGCGGGTCGTCAACATTCGTCCCATGGATGAATTGACTTGCCTGTCCAAGCCGAGCCTGACCGGGGCGAGGAACCCCCAGAACTTCGACCAGATCGTCCCGATCCGCTTCCAGTCGTTCATCGCGGTGAGCGCTGACCACGCACCGCGACCACCGCCAATCGGCTGCGGTATAGAAGAAAAACACATCAGATTGTCTCAAAGACTTGACGGGCACAGAGGCTCGCCTGAAGGAGTGGCCATGTCTGGAAGCCCTGACGCCTACGTCGACCGTACGTATAACCAGACCGTGAATGCACGTCAGTCGCCCAAGCTGCGAAATCATCCCGCAGAAGTCAGGAACCCACATGACTGGTGGCCCCAGAGGCTCGACCTGAGGTGCTTAGCTCGACCGAGCCGCACCGCCAATCCGCTGGGCGAAGACTTTGATTACGCCAAAGAGTTCCTCTCCCTGAACCTGGAGGATCTGGCACGCGATGTGGACGAGGTACTCACGACTTCGCAGGGCTGGTGGCCCGCCGACTTCGGACATTACGGACCGCTTGTGCTGCGGATGGCGTGGCACAGTGCTGGCACCTACCGCGTCGGTGACGGTCGGGGAGGTGGCGGCGCGGGTATGCAACGCTTCTCCCCGTTGAACGGTTGGCCTGATAACCGCAATCTGGACAAGGCGCGCCGACTCCTGTGGCCGGTGAAGCAGAAGTACGGCTGCAAAATCTCCTGGGCCGATCTGATGATCTTCGCGGGTAACCGTGCGCTGGAATCGATGGGCTTCACGACGTTCGGGTTCGGCGGTGGCCGGGAGGATGTCTGGGAGGCCGACGAGACCTACTGGGGGCCAGAAGATAAGTGGTTCGCCGACGAGCGACACAGCGGGATCCGGGATCTCGACCAGCCCCTGGCGGCCAGCGATATGGGACTGATCTACGTCGATCCGCAGGGTCCAAACACGGTGCCCAATCCGGTAGCCGCCGCACGCGACATTCGTCAGACGTTCCGTCGCATGGGGTTAGACGATCAGGAGACCGTCGCGCTGATTGCGGGAGGGCATACGTTCGGCAAGACCCACGGAGCGGCCGACCCCGGCACCTGCCTCGGGCCCGAACCTGAAGCCGCACCGCTCGAGCAACAAGGTCTGGGTTGGGCCTGCCACTTCGGAACGGGCAACGGTGCCGACACCGTCAGCAGTGGGCTCGAAGGGATCTGGACACCCACCCCGACCACATGGGACAACAGTTTCCTAGAGACACTGTTCGCCTACGAGTGGGAGGTGACGCTCAGCCCTGCCGGACTATGGCAATGGATCCCGAGCGACGGTGCCGGTGCCGGCACAGTCCCGGACGCCCACGACCCGTCCAAGACCCATGTCCCGACGGTACTCACCACGGACCTCGCATTCCGGGAGGACGCAGAATACGAGGCGATCGCGCGGCGATTCCTCGAGAATCCAGACCAGATGGCGGATGCGTTCGCACGGGCCTGGTTCAAACTCACGCACATCGACATGGGCCCAACCCAGCGCTACCTGGGGCCGCTCGTCCCGTCCGAACGACTGATTTGGCAGGACCCACTGCCCGACGTCGACCACGAACTCGTCGATGCCGATGACATCACTGCGTTCAAGCGCCAGGTGCTCGAGTCGGGCCTGGCGGTAGGGCAACTAGTCTCCACCGCGTGGGCATCCGCTTCCACGTTCCGAAACAGCGACAAGCGCGGTGGCGCGAATGGTGCCCGCCTCCGTCTCGAACCGCAGCGCCGCTGGGATGTCAACGAGCCTGAAGTGCTGGCTACGGTGCTCGGCACACTCGAGCAGATCCGCAAGCAGTTCAACGATTCCCAGCATGGAGGCAAGAAGATCTCACTTGCCGACCTGATCGTGCTTGGCGGATGCGCCGCGGTCGAACATGCTGCTGCCAAGGCCGGTCACGACATCGAGATACCTTTTCGGCCGGGTCGTACGGATGCGACGCAGGAGTGGACCGACCCTGAACGGTTCGCCGCGCTCGAACCGACAGCTGACGCATTTCGCAGCTACCTCGAAAAGGGCAACCGGCTGCCGTCGGAAGTTCTGCTCATCGAGCGCGCGGCCCAACTGACCCTGAGTGCCCCCGAGATGACAGTGTTGCTCGGCGGCTTGCGCGTGATCGGCGCAAACCACGGCCGATCCCCCCTGGGCGTGCTGACCTCGACACCAGGCTCGCTGACCAACGACTTCTTCGTCAACCTGCTCGACATGGACACAGTGTGGGCGCCGAAGCCAGGCGACCCCGCGACGGAGACGACCTACGAAGGCCGCGACCGGCAGACCGGCGACATCAAGTGGGTCGCGAGTCGCACTGATCTCATTTTTTCGACCAACTCTGAGCTGCGTGCGCTGTCGGAGGTCTACGCGAGCCAGCACACTGAAAAGAAGTTCGTACGCGACTTCGCATCCGCGTGGCACAAGGTCATGAATCTTGACCGCTTCGGTCGGTGATAATCACATCTTCCGGATGATGCCGGTCAGTTGCCTACTATGCCAACCAGCCCCAACAGGGGCATCTGACTGGGCATCTAGATGAGAAAGTCCGCGTCGGCTCTGGGAAGTCTTACCTAGGCTGCGCGATCGCCAAACGCGCCCGCGGGCACCGCATCCGCGCCCTCTATGTCCGCACGCCCGACCTCGACGAAGCCTGGGTCGCCGCTTACGACAGCCCTGGCGGGTTCCCAAAAATTCCTTGCGCAAGTACGCAAACGCGCCCCGCCATCTTCCCCAAACACCCCTTTTCGCGCGGTATCGGTCAGGGATTGAGCCGCGCGCGGCACATAAGCTGATGGCCGGAACTGTAAATCACCGGGCAATGGCCTGAGCAGAAAGATCTCAAGCAGCCGCAATACATCGAGCAGGAGGACCCACAATGACCAGAATGTTCGCACTGATCTCCGCACGACTGTCGGACTGCAGCATCGTGCGCTCCCCCAGCCAGACCAACGATTCTTCCACGTCCAGGCGGCGTGTCGTGCGTAATCGAGTCAGTGCTGCGGCACTGGGGCTTGTGGTCGCGGGGCTGTCAGGCTGCTCCGGCGTCGGTGCTCCGCGCATACCCCCGACGGAGCTGGGATCGAAAAACCTCGGCATGAACGCGGAGGTGGGTCCTATCGAAGTCAGGAACCTGCTCCTGGTCACACACGGCGAAGCCGAGCCCGCACGCCTCATCGGGGTCCTCCTGAATGGATCAGAGAAAGAAATCCAGGTAACGCTGTCAGACCAAGACGACGAGATCTCCGTCACCCTCGATCCGGGCGAGCAATATGCCTTCCAGGAACACCCGACCCTCTTCGAGACCGCTGACGAGATACCAGGTGCGGTAGCAGATGTCATCGTCACGGTCGGAACGGATACCGAATCAGTGCAGATCCCGATACGAAACGGCGGCCTGAAATGGCTTGAGCCGTACCTGCCCAACAGCACGAGCAACTGAGAAATAGGGATCAGCGGCGACATTCGCGGGATCACTGTTTCTTCTCCGACTACAACTCCTGCCTCCGTGCCGCGGCGATAGGCAACGCGACGAAACGGTGATAACACCAGCGATCTACGAACGGGCACCGAGGCGCTCGAATCATCCCGCGCCACGTCGCGGGCGTCACTCGGTTGCGCGGTCCATGGTCAGCGCCGTTCACGACGTACCAATCCACCGTCCCAGATTCTGGTCGTCCTCGCCAGCCATGGGCTCTCAAGCCAGAATTCACTTGGAATGACGGGTTTTGTCCGAGAACGAGTTGAACAATTCTGCAAGGACGCCACAGGGTAGCCGAAAGTGCCGTCCCGCACAGGACCGCCATTACGAACGCTCTTGTGACTGCCGTCGTCGGCGGTATTCATCGGCTCGTTGGCGGGCCCGTGGACCTGTCGGCACGGGAGTTTGCTCTGGCCCGCTGCATGACTTCACTTTTCTTCAAGTGGCGCTTCGGAATCTAGATTATTTCCTGAGATTCAGATTTGGCGAAGCCAGTCTCCGTTCGGGTGATTGCCCCGTGGCGTCGAAATTCATATTGGGTGCCAACCCGCCATAAATGTATGCTTGCAATTGTTGTGCGTTTGCAACTATTGCAAGAGACGAGGGTGTAAGTGATTCCTGACGAAGATTTCGACGCTCGCGCGGCGGACGCCGCGTTGACAGCTTCTCGTGCGCTGATGGGTGTGGTGGCTCGATCTGTCGCAGGTGTCCTGGAGATCGTGACGTTGCCCCAGTTTCGTGTTCTCGTGCTGTTGGACACCTCGGGGCCCCTGCGGATGGGCGTTCTGGGCGAAGCCATCGGCGTCCTCCCCTCCACGTTGAGCCGGGCAATCGACCGCATTGTCGAAGCTGGTTGGGTGAGGCGCACGACCAGGCCAGCTAGTCGACGTGAGGTACTCATTGAACTCACGCCAGCAGGACAAAACCTTGTCACTCATGCCCTGGAGCAGCGCCGCGACAACATTGCCGAAATCCTGTCCGTCTTGTCGCCCGACCAAAAGTCCGCAATTGTTTCTGCATTTGAACTCTTTGCCGGGGCCGCCGGGGAAACCTCGTCGAAAGAGTTGTTGATCCTTGGCATCTAGCGCGATAGAGGCTCTCCCAAGACTCCAACCCTCACAGGTTGGACCGTGACCCCCGCGTTGCGCGTGCGAGCGATTGAGGCGCACTCATCCCGTTTTGTCTACTAGTGGATCCATGAGGTAGCGATAATTTTAGACATCAATGTCACTGTCCCCACGAAAACAAGAGGCACGTTCCTCGGCGCATTCATAAGGTTTGTCGGGATGAGTGTCGTCGCCGGCGTCCTCGTGACGGCGGGTATGGCGCCGGTGGTCACGTTGGCCGGCCTGAGCGCGACGCACACCATCACGCTCCTTGACAGTCTGCCGGGCTATCTGGGAATCGAGCAGCTCTCGCAAAAGAGCAACATTTATGCCACCCAGGACGATGGCACCCCCGTACTGCTTGCGTCGTTCTACGACCAGAATCGGGTCGAGGTTGAATCGGATGCCATCAGTCAATTTGTGAAGGACGCCGCGGTATCGGGTGAGGATCCTCGTTTCTTTGAGCACAACGGTATTGATATTCAGGGCACGCTGCGCGCGGTTGTGAGCAACACATTTAGCGATTCGCTGCGGGGAGGATCATCGATCACTCAGCAGTATGTGAAGAACGTTCTCGTGCAGAAATGCGAAGTCATCGCCGAGCAGGAGCAGAGCGACCTGTGCTACACGGCGGCCACGGAGATCACCGCAGAGCGCAAACTTCGCGAAATGCGCTTCGCGATCGCCGTGGAGAAGAAGTACGACAAGGCGGACATTCTTCGCCAGTACCTCAACATCACCGGCTTCGGTGGCACGGTCTACGGTATTGAGGCAGCGGCCAATCATTATTTCAACACGACAGCGGCGGCAGTGACTCTGCCGCAGGCCGCAAGCCTCGTGGCGATCGTGAACAACCCACGAAAGTTCCAGCTCGATATACCGGACAGTGTCACCAATGGCGCCGCTAACGACTATGCCGCCAATAAGATGCGCCGCGATTATATTCTCGGGGAAATGCTTGCCGAGGAGAAGATCTCTGCCGCCCAGTACGAGGCAGCGGTCGCGACGGTGATCGCCCCGGTCATCACGGCGCACAGTACCGGCTGCGCTACGGCCGGCGCCAACGCCTACTTCTGCGACTATGTCGTGCACGCACTCCAGACCGACCCCACTTTTGGTGAAGACGAAGAAACGCGGCTGATTAATTTTCGCCGTGGTGGGTACGACGTGTACACCACGCTGGACCTGGATCTGCAGGGTGCGGCCGTGACAACCATGAACGAAAACGTTCCCAAGATCTCCAACGCGGGAGACGTGGGCGCTGTCATTTCCAGTGTTCAAGTCGGCACCGGCAGGGTGCTCGCCATGACCCAGAACAAGGACTACAGCCAGGATCCGGCCATGCTGAATTCCGGGACCAACTACACTGCCATCAACTACAACACCGACCGTGCCGCCGGGGGCTCGAGCGGTTTTCGGCCCGGTTCCACCTACAAAGTATTCACGCTGGCCGAATGGCTAAGCGAGGGGCACTCCCTCAACGAGCGCGTTGATTCTGGGCGCACATCGCACTGGGGCGCTTTCCAAGACAGTTGCCGGGGTACGCAGCGTTACCCCGGGTGGAACCCCCGCAACGACTCATTGAATCAAAATAGATCCAATTACAGCGCGCTCGAATCGACCATCAATTCCTACAACACCGGGTACCTGGGCATGGCGAAAGAGCTGGATCTGTGCGGTATCCGCAAGACCGCAGAGGCCTTCGACGTGCACCGCGCCGACGGCGACCCGCTTCGCCAGGGAGCCAGTTCCGTGCTCGGCACCAACGAAATCGCGCCCCTGACCATGGCTGTCGCCTTCGCCGGTATCGCCAACGACGGGGTGACCTGCACACCCGTCGTCATCGATCGAATCGTGGCCGCCGATGGCACCGAACTGCCCGTTCCGGAATCCGAGTGCAGCGCATCGGTTGAGCCCGCCGTCGCGGGTGCCATGGCCTACGCCATGCAGCGCGTGATGAGCGAGGGCACCGCCCGCTCGTCGTATTACCGGACCAGTCCCCGCGTTCCGATGATCGGCAAAACCGGAACCACGGGTGGCGCAGCGGATACCTGGATGAGTGGCGCGAGCACCGAGGTGGCAACAGTGGCCGGTGTCGTGAGCGTCACGGGCTCCCTCGACCAACGCTCCATGTACTTCGACAGCGGATACACCGCTACGGCCCGCCATCGGATGTGGCCTGACGTCATGTCCGTCGCCAATGCGAAGTATGGCGGAGACGACTTCGCTGACGGATCCCCCAGGGCTCTCCGCACGCGTCGCACCTCGAACTGAGTCCGCGAGGCTCGGCAGCAGCCATCTTGTGTCCCCTGGGAGATGAGACACTTGGGTTTCGAGACACTACATTTCGCTTTTATCGAGTCGTCGCTTCAGCGCAGAGGGTGATCGGCTCGTTAACCTCAACGTGCGACACTCTGCCCGTGGCCAGAAAAGTAACTGACGAACAAACTACTAGCCAGACTGAGCGGGAAGTGGTCAACGCAATACCCTTCGAGGGCGGCACGGCTGACCATCGCTTGCGCGGGAGCGTCTGGGAGGTCTTTTGGGTATTTCTGAGAATGGGACTGACATCCTTCGGCGGCCCAGCGGCTCATCTCGGATATTTTCGTGGGGAATTAGTCCAACGCCGCAGATGGCTGAGCGACAGCGATTACGCAGACCTGGTCGCGCTCGGCCAATTCCTCCCCGGCCCCGCGTCGAGCCAGGTCGGATTCGGCTTGGGACTCTTCCGAGCAGGTCCGTTTGGCGCTATCGCCGCATTCCTCGCTTTCACTCTGCCCTCCGCCGTCTTGATGATCGCTTTCGCGTACGGCGCGAGCGCATTCCAAGGCGTAGTCGGTTCCGGAATTATCCGTGGGCTCACGATCGTCGCTGTTGCGATAGTCGCTCAGGCTGTCTGGGGAATGGCACGAACTCTCGCACCCGATCCCGCCCGCGCATCCATCGCAGTGATTGCCGCTCTGGGCGTACTTCTGCTTGCGGGCTCGATGGGGCAGATCATCGCTCTGATGGTGGGCGCGTGTGCTGGCCTGATTTTTTGCCGTGCCGGCGCCGGCGCCGTGACAGAAATGATCCGATTCCCGGTCTCCCGCGTCGCCGGATGGATCTGCCTCTCACTCTTCGTGATCCTGCTCGTCGTATTGCCACCCTTGGCTGCCGCGACGGAATGGGGGGCTATCGATATGTTTGACGCGTTCTACCGGGCCGGAGCGTTGGTGTTTGGCGGTGGTCATGTCGTGCTGCCGCTGTTGCAAGCCGGGGTCATGGATACCGGTTGGGTTTCGCCGGATCAATTCCTCACTGGATACAGTGCGGCGCAGGCATTGCCCGGCCCTTTGTTCACATTCGCGGCGTATCTCGGAACCCTCTCAACCGTGGGTCCTGGCGGTATCGCAGGCGCTACTCTCGCTCTTACCGGTGTGTTCCTCCCCGGACTGCTTCTCCTGATCGGGGTAATCCCGTTCTGGAATGCGTTCCGATTGCGAGCGTGGGCCCAAGCGCTCATGCGCGGCGCGAACGCTGCTGTTGTCGGCGTCCTCGCCGCGGCGCTGTACGACCCCGTCTTCACCACCGCGATTACTGGTCCTGCCCCGTTCGTCCTGGCTCTTATATGTTTCGTGCTTCTCATCGCCTGGCGCACGCCGGCCTGGGCTGTCGTAGCCGTCGGCGCTGCCGGTGGGATAGCGCTTACTTTCTTGCCCGGAGGCATACTCTAAGGCGGCGACGATCCCTGCTGCAATAGGGTCGCTTTGCCCGGTGCCGATATCAGGACTGCCGTCGCCTCGGACACCCCGCCGAACGCTTCAATGAGCTGCCGATCACTGAATAGATCACTAAGCGTTGCAACGACCCCTAGAAACCATCGCGGTCTGGCCTGCCTCGTGCATCTGTTCGCACGGGTATGGGCGCCGTGGGGGCTCTATCTTTGAGAACCTGAGCCAACCCCTAACGTCATCCGAGCGATGTTGGCGTATCGAACGGCCAGCTCTTCGGGCGAAAGCTCACCGTCACGGCGGTACCACTGCGCAATACCAGTACACATAGTCACGATGGCTCGACTGGTGTCTTTGGGGTGCTCAGCGTCAAAGATCCCCTCGCGCATACCCTGATTGATAACGTCGTCCACCATCTGCTGCTGCTTATCGCGGGATGCGATGTGCGCCGTTCGCGACTCGCCTTCCAGACTTCGGATCTCACTAGCAGCAATGAAGGCGAGCTCACTGCGATGAGCGTGAAAGAGCGCCAGACATTCGATCAGAAGTCGAAACTGTTCCTCCACTGAGGAACCTGCCTCCGCTACGGCGTCTTCGCTCCTGACCAGTAAGTCCTGCATCGCGAACTGCACGATCGCCACCAGCAGCGCCTGCTTGGAGGCGTAGTGGTGATAGAGGCCCGGTACGGAGAGCTTGGCCCGAGCGGCCACAGTGCGAATCGTCGTGCCGTGATAGCCGTGCTCCACAAAGCTATCCAAAGCCGCTTGTAGCAGGGGTGGCAGAGTATTGTCGGAGTATTTGCGCCATACGGCTTCATCCCCGACTCTCTTCGCAGTCTCAACTTTCACGAATACTCCTTCACCTGTTGACGCCTGATTGCCATTGTCTGTCTTGACAGATGATGACGTCTACTCCAGACTAACTCCTACCGAGCGATCGCTCGGTAGGAGTTAGTAAAGTCAATTCCGGCGACGATGCCGGAGAAGGGCGGCTGTCGTGACTCGTTCATCTGTGACCAATCGTTGTGAAATCGGCTCTTTCGTCCAGGGTCGTCCTGGGATCAACGCCGTAGAAGATTCTCAGACCGCACGAGACGTCCTCAGCCGGGAAGTACGTGCAGGGATGCGGTACGAGTCCACCGTAGAGGCGTGGAAGGCCCGGGTCGCCGGCAACCCTGAGCGCGTCGCCCTTCGCTACTTCGATGGCTGGATGACGGCCGCCCAGGTCGACCGCGCCTCCGACGCTCTCGCCGTAGCGCTCGTGGCCCGCGGCACAATTCGCGGTGCCCGGGTCGGCATCTACCTCCAGAACACCCCGCACTACGCGCTCGCCCTGCTGGCCCTCTGGAAATTGGGAGCGACAGCACTGTTGCTGAACCCCATGTACAAACGTCGCGAGCTGCGTCGCCTCGTTGACGACTCGGGTGCCATCGGTGTTATTTGTGCCGATACGGCTGAGTTGGAAACTCGTCAAACGCTGGCCGGAAGCACGGTTTGCTGGCTCATCACTACCTCTGCACGTGACTTCCAGACGCGAAACGATCCGCGCAGTTGTGACATGACAGCACGCCCGGCGGCTTCAACCGACGGCGATGTCGCCGCTCTGATTCGCGAATTCGACGGCTTGCGACCCGCTGACATTGCGCTGACCCGCGACGACGTAGCGCTCTTGACCTATACCTCGGGCACGACCGGCCCGCCAAAGGGCGCCATGAACACCCACGAAAACGTCCTGGCCGTCGCCACGACGTTTGGCCGCTTTGCACGGCTGGCCCCCGGTGACATCGTCATGGCCGTGGCCCCACTATTTCATATCACTGGCGCCGTGATTAACGCTGCGATCTCGCTGTTCACCGACACAACCCTGGTTTTCACGGGCCGCTTCGACCCCGATATCGTATTGGAGGCCTTTGCCGAGCATCGGGTCAGCTTTACCATCGGCTCGATTACCGTGTTCAACGCGATTTTGGCGCTTCCGCATGCCAGTGCCAGCCATTTTGCCGCCGTCAAGACTCTGTACTCCGGTGGGGCCCCAATCCCGCCGGCTACCGTGGAGCGCTTCCAAAAGCGCTTCGGCGTCTACATCCACAATGCCTATGGATTAACCGAAAGCACGTCCGGTGTGATTGCCGTTCCGCCCTATGCCACAGCGCCCGTCGACGCCTCCAGCGGCACCCTGTCCATCGGCATTCCGTTACCGCACGTTGTAGCCAGAGTCATCGATCCGAACGGTCGTCCCGTTCCACCGGGTACTCAGGGCGAGCTGGAATTATCTGGCCCCCAGATTATCCCGGGTTACTGGAATAATCCGGATGCCACCGCCCACGCAATGCCCGAAGGCAGGTTCCGCACCGGCGACGTGGCCATCATCGACGCACAAGGCTGGATTTATCTGGTGGACCGGCTGAAAGACCAGATCAACGTCTCCGGGTACAAGGTCTGGCCGCGCGAAGTCGAGGACACGCTGTATGAACATGCCGCAGTCCATGAGGCCGCCGTGATCGGCCAGTCGGATGAGTACCGCGGCGAAACAGTCGTCGCTTTCGTCTCCCTGAAATCAGGTGTATCGGTCACTCCAGCCGAACTCATCGCATTCACCAAAGAGCGCCTCGCAGCTTACAAATACCCCCGCATCGTGCACATCGTCGACGACCTACCTAAGACACAGACCGGAAAAATTCGCCGCCAGGAGCTCCGTGATGCAAACACGGCAGCCCAGGGCGTACTGCACCCGAAAGAGAAATTATGAGCGAGCAATCCGTGCAAGCGCACCGCCTTGAGGGCAAGACGGCCATCGTCACGGGTGCCAGTCGCGGGATCGGGCTGGCCATCGCCTTGCGGCTGGTGGCCGAGGGCGCCCAGGTCTGTATCACCGCCCGTAACGCCGAGGCGTTACACGATGCGGCCGCCCAGTTTCCGAAAGGATCCGTAATCCCGCTCGCCGGCAAAGCCCACGATCCGGACCACCGCCTCGAAGTTCTCAATGCTGTCGCCGAAGCATTCGGCCAGCTGGACGTCCTGGTCAACAATGCGGGCATCAACCCCGTCTACGGTTCGGTGATGGATCTCGACCTTGCCGCCGCGCGCAAGATCACCGAGGTGAACGTCTTCGGTACCCTGGCCTGGATTCAGGATGCGTACCGCCACGTTGCCTTGGATTTCGCCGGCCGCGGCGGCACCGTGATCAATGTGTCTTCGGTCACCGGGCAGACACCGGCACCCGGCATCGGTTTCTATGGCGTGACCAAGGCCGCCATTGCACATCTGACCCGCACCCTCGCCGTTGAAATGGGACCGAAGATACGGGTGAACGCGGTTGCACCGGCGGTTGTCAAGACGCAATTCGCCCAAGCCCTCTACGAAGGCAAGGAGGCGGAAGTCGCCGCGAGATATCCCCTGGGCCGCCTCGGCAATCCAGAGGATATCGCCGCCACCGTTGCCTTTCTCGCGTCCTCAGATTCGGCTTGGATCACCGGCCAGGTCATCAACCTCGACGGCGGCCTGCTTGCAGCCGGCGGCACCGCTTAACACGCCACTCATCGGCCCCCGGCCGCGGAAGGAAATAGAACAATGAGCACCGAGTCACTGCCCGCCGACATCGAAGATTTGCGCATCCGCACCCGCGAATTCATCCGCAGCACGGTTATTCCCGCCGAGCCACGGCCGGGCGAGCGCCTGGCCCAGTCCACCCGCGACCGACTACAGGCGGCAGCGAAGGCCGCCAATGTCTTCGCCCCGCACGTACCTAAGGAATTCGGCGGCCAGGGCGTCCCCATCCAGTACTGGTCCGCGATCTTTCAAGAGGCCGGATATTCCCCGATCGGCGCGTCCGCGCTCAACTGCATGGCGCCGGACGAGGGCAATATGCACATGCTGAACCTGATCGCCACGGAGGCGCAGAAACAGCGCTACCTTGTGCCCCTGGCCGCTGGCACGTCGCGGTCCTGCTTCGGAATGACCGAACCACACCCTGGCGCCGGTTCAGATCCGGCCGCCCTGCTCACCGAGGCCACAAAGGTCGACGGCGGATGGTCCATCAATGGTCACAAACGATTCACCAGCGGCGCCGACGGCGCAGCCTTCTGCATCGTGATGGCCCACACCGAAGCCGTCAAAGACGCCCCGACCGGTGCCACCATGTTCCTGGTCGATTTCGACAACCCAGGCATCCGGCTCGGTGACAACATCCACACCATGGACCGTGCCATAGCTGGCGGCCATCCCCATATTTATCTCGAAGACTGCTTTGTAGCGGATGACGCGGTACTGGGGGCCGTCGGGCTCGGCTTCACATATGCCCAAGTGCGCCTCGGCCCAGCCCGTCTCACCCACTGCATGCGCTGGCTCGGACTGGCCCGGCGCTCGCTGGACATTGCCCTGGACCGAATCGAGCGCCGCGAAATGTTCGGCTCCCCGATGAAGAACCTGGGCCTTGCCCAGGAACTGATCGCCCAGTCCGTGATCGACATCGAAACCTCCGACGCCATCATCGATAAGACCGCCGCGCTGCTCGAAACGAATCCACGGGCCGGATCCGCGATGTCCTCCATCGCAAAGGTGCACTGCTCGGAGGCGATCTTCCGGGTGGTCGACCGCGCCATCCAGCTCTGCGGTGGCGACGGGGTTTCGGACGGCCTTCCCCTGGCTGCCTACCTGAACGAGGTGCGACCGTTTCGGATTTACGACGGCGCCAACGAGACCCACAAATGGGCCATTTCCCGGCGCGCATCGGCGGCGCGAAAGCGAGCCGTCGACGAGGGAGAGCCGTACCTGGCCGACGTGCACGGCTCCGATCAGCACGGCTCCGATCAGCACGGCGCTGCCGCGGGTAGTACCGACCTGCACGCCGCTGATCTCGACACCGAGCTGGCAGGAATCCGTTGATGCGCACCATTCCCGACGGCGTCGAAGTCGTCGCCAACTACGCCGACGCCGTGCGGCTGGGCTTGCCGCCGCTTCTCATTCTCGACGCGGTCGAAGAGTTCATGGATGCCAAAGGGCTCGGTATCGGGCCGCTGTCCTGGTGTCGGATCGGTGACGGGCAGTCCAATGTCACCTACCGTCTCCAGCGCGGCACCGAGGTGTTTGTGTTGCGCCGCGGCCCCCGTCCACCCCTGCCGCGATCCACCCACGACATGGTTCGTGAGGCTCGGATCCAACAGCTGGTCAGAAAACAGGGGGTCCCGGTTCCCGAAATTCTCGCAATTTGTGACGACGAGTCGCTTCTCGGCGTTCCCTTCTACATCATGTCTTTCCTCGGCGGCACCGTTATCACCGATCGAATCCCCGGCTACCTCAGCACCATGGCGCAGCGCGAGGCGACCAGCGCCGCCGTTGTCGACACCCTGGTTCAGCTACATCAGGTGGATGTTTCCGCTGGAGAACTGGCCGCGTTCGGACGCCCGGAAGGCTACCTGAAGCGACAGGTCCAGCGTTTCTCCGCCCTGTGGGAGGTGAACACCACCCGGAATCTGCCCGAGGTCGCCAGCATCGGCGGCTGGCTGGAACGCAATATTCCCACCAGCCAGGCCGCCACGGTGATCCACGGTGACTTCCGGGCCGGCAACCTGATGTTCGAACCGTCGTCCCCGGCACGCGTGATGGCCGTCCTGGACTGGGAAATGGCCACGGTGGGTGACCCGTTGGCGGATCTTGGTTATCTCACGGCAACCTATTCGGAACCTGGAAGTTTTTCTACGCCGCTCGAATTGACCACGGTGACCCGCGAACCCGGATACCTCACCCGCGAACAGCTCATTTCGCGGTACCGCGAGCGGATGCAGGTGGACTTGGACGCGCTGCCCTGGTACCAGACGCTGGCGCTGTGGAAGGCATCCATCTTCTGCGAGGCCATTTACACCCGCTGGCTCAAGGGTGAACGACCGGGCGACACCGGCTTCAGCCCCTCGCTGGAAGAAGGCATCCCGAGGCTACTGGACGGTGCCCGGCAATTTGCCGGCGTCGGGTCGACCGTCGCATCCTGAACCCTTTCACGCCATTGCCCGGCACGTCAGAGAAACGAGATTGCAGTGTCACAGCAGAAGATAGTCATCGTTGACGGAGCCAGAACGCCCGTCGGGAAATACAACGGGGCCCTGGCGGCCGTGCCAGCACACCAGCTGGGCGCCATTGCTGCAGCCGCGGCAATGGCACGCAGCGACATTGCCGCGGACGACATCGACGAGGTCATCATGGGCTGCGTCGGCCAAGCCGGTGCGGATGCCTACAACGCCCGCCGCGTCGCTCTGGCAGCCGGCGTGCCCGAGCGCACCCCCGCCTTCACCGTGAACAGGCTCTGCGGTAGCGGACTGCAGGCCATCTGGTCGGCTGCGCAGCAGCTGCGCTGGGGTGGAGCCGACGTCATCCTGGCCGGTGGCGATGAATCGATGTCCCGGATGCCCTTCCTGGATTACAACGCCCGCGGCAATGCCCGGCTGGGCGACCGCACCCAGGTGGACGGCACACTGGCCATGCTCATCGACCCGTTCAGCGAAAAACATATGGGTGTCACGGCCGAAAATGTGGCCAAAAAATACGGGGTGTCTCGGCGGGAGCAGGATGAGTTTGCCTGCGAAAGCCAACGCCGAGCGGGCACCGCGGAAGCGCAGGCGGTATTTCTTGCGGAAATCACACCGGTTCTGGTTCCCGGGAAGAAGCCGGTGACGGTGACCGTCGATGAGGCGCCGCGCCCGGACACTACCCTCGAGACGCTGCAGGGGCTCCGCCCGGCGTTTCAGACGGGGGGAAGCGTAACCGCCGGCAACTCATCGGGAATCAACGATGGCGCAGCGGCCGTTATTTTGATGAAGGACGGCACCGCCCGCGACCGAGGACTCGGTGGCCTGGCCACTCTCGAATATGTCGCGACAGCCGGGATCGATCCGGCGCTGATGGGTTATGCCCCGGCCCTAGCGCTGCGAAAACTCTTTGACGAGACCGGACTCAGTCCGGCAGACATTGAGATCGTCGAGCTGAACGAAGCCTTCGCGGCCCAGTCCGTCGCCGTCATCCGCGACCTGAAACTTGATCCAGAAAAGACGAACCCCTACGGCGGGGCCATCGCTATGGGTCACCCGATCGGAGCGACCGGCGCCATTTTGACCCTTCGCGCCGCCCGGCATTTGCAGCGCACTGGCACGGAATATGGCATCGTCACGCTCTGCATCGGCGGCGGCCAGGCACTCGCCGCTCTGATCAGGAGGTACGAGGTATGACGCCCCGAACCGGAATATCAAGAATCAAAACGGTGGGTGTTGTCGGCTCGGGCGCAATGGGCCGCGGAATCGCCGAAAGCTGCCTCCGTACGCGCCGGACGGTGCCTCTTCATGACACTTCAGCCGAAAGACCGGAGCCAGGTTCTACCCGCACGACATAATTTCCGACTTGCGACTCATCGACATCCCGCTTGGGTGCGATGACGTGAATATCTAGAGGCAAAGGAGCCTTTTCTGATGACCCAGATCGACGAGACCGACAACGACACAGCCCGAGAAGCCAGCGGCGTCACCGAGCGGTCGAAACGGCGGGACCTGATCGCCAGCACTCTCGGCAACGTTCTCGAATGGTATGAGTGGAGCGCCTACGCGGTCTTTGCGCCGTTCATCGCCGCTGCTATGTTCAACCCCGAAGATCCCATCTCCGGACTCCTCTCCACCCTGGGAGTATTCGCCGTCGGCTTCCTGATGCGACCGCTTGGCGGTATCGTCTTCGGCCTGGTCGCCGACCGGCGCGGGCGCAAATTCGTCCTGGTCACGACAATGCTCATGATGGCGGGCGGAAGCCTGGCCATGGCTGTGATGCCGACATATCAGAATGCCGGCGCCTGGGCGTCACTCCTGCTGCTCATGGTCAGGGTCATCCAAGGGTTTGCGCACGGCGGAGAAACCGCGACCGCTTATACCTACGTGGCTGAGATTGCGCCGCGACGCCATCGCGGGCTCTGGGGCAGCGCCGTCTTCATCGCTATCTTCGGCGGGTCGGTATTGGCCTACGGTGTCGCCGGCGGGGTGACCAGCATCATGCCCGACGCCAGTGTCGCGGCTTGGGGATGGCGTATCCCGTTCATCCTCGGCGCTTTCCTGGCCCTTGCGGCTCTTTATATGCGACGCAACATGGGTGAGAGCGAGGTCTTCGATGAACACACGACCGGCGCCGAAAAGCCGGCCCCGCTGCCGAAAGCTCAGGTTGCCCGAACAATCCTGCTGATGATCGCCATGACTTCCGGGGTGACAGCGGCCCATTACACCTGGACCTCGTACGCCTCCACCTACGCAATCACCCAGAAAGGCATGGACTCGGGTACCGCCTTCTGGATGACCCTGACGGCCCAGTTGATCGCCCTGGCAACCCTGCCGCTCTGGGGGTGGATTTCCGACCGAGTCGGTCGGCGCCCGATGATGCTGATCTTCGCCGTACTCATGATCGCGCTTTCCCTCCCCCTGACTGCCATGATCACTTCGGCGGGATGGACGCTCCTGCTCGCCTCGGCGATCGCTTTAGTGATCGTCGCCATCCCCGGAGCTTTGCTCTCGGCCATTCTCTCCGAGAATTTTCCGACCAGAATTCGTACCCGGGCCATCGGTTTCGCCTATTCCATTTCAGTGGCCGTGTTCGGCGGCACCGCTCCCTACTTAAACGCCCTCCTCAACTCGCTGGATGTTGGCTGGCTCTCCAGCGTGTACATCATTGTTCTCTGCGCGTGCACAGGGATCGCCTGTTTCATCATGAAGGAAACGAAGGGCATCGACTTGAAAGACGCCTGATTCTGTGGTCGGCGGTGGTGCGGCGTTACCTAACTAGTCGATGGCTTGAATCGTCCACGAAGCGCCTGCCGAGTCTCCTGGCTGTAGGACGTTCAGGTTCACCCCGGAGTTGAAAGCATCCGGGGGGCAGGTCATTGGTTCGACGGCGAGTCCGATTCTGTCAATCGAGGGTTCGGGTTGGTCAGCCGTGTGCACTTGCACCCAGGGGCATTCGCCAGCCCACGCCAGTGCCACTCCACTACCCGCGCTTGTCGTCACTCGAACTGTCGCGTTACCTTCGTCGTCCCGGTCCAGACTCGTGAAGGCATGGTCGATGAAGGTGTCATTGATCGTCCGTGGCGCGCGAAAATCAAATTCGGCGACATCACTTTCGTTGACGTCGCGAAGGCGAAGGGGAATGAGACGTTCAGGAGTCACGGTCAGTATTCTCCTGGCTGGGAGTTCGAGCGTCCAGTCGTTGACACGGCCGTCGCCGGCGACAAGGTAGGGGTGCGGAGCAATACCAAACGGGGCAGCAATTGAGCCGGCATTCATTGCCGTCACAGTCGTTCGAAGGCCCCCAGCGTCAAGGGCAAAAGCCACCTCCAGTGTCACCCGGTGCGGGTATCCAGGTTGCGCCTCGATAGTTGCTTCGACAACCAGCCGACGGGTCGTCTGCCTCACCACAGCAAAGTCCAGCCAGGACGCGAGTCCGTGGAGTGCGTGTCCCCTTGACGGCTCGGTAATACTCAGCTGTTGCTCGATGCCACCGAATGTGTACCTTCCATCAACGACTCGGTTCGGCCACGGTGCCAGGATGGCGCCGCGAAAGAACGGTCGCACCTGGTCGGCGTCGAACGGCACGATGAGGTTTCGCCCGTGATACTGGAGCGATCGAATGCTCGCGCCGATGCTCGCGATCGAGGCGGTGTAGCCGTTAGCCTCGAGAACGAATTGTGTTCCCGACAGCGGCCTGCGCGAGACAGAATTTCCCATGGGGCACCATTCAGTTGGGGTCGGATTGCTTAGTCGGGGATCACGACCCGAGGAATGTCGGCGTCCCAATCAGCCTCAGCAACGTGCAATGCGCGGTATGTGTAGTCCTTGTCCCACGCATGGAAAACGATGTAGTCCTTACCACCCACGTCCATGACCAGGTCTTGGCCACCAGGCCCGCGGTAGAGACCCCCCGAGGTGTCGGTCGAGAGAATGGGGCCAATCTCCTTGGTCCACGGGCCGTCGATTGAGGCAGCCGTTGCCGCACCGACGGCGTACTGATCATCGCCATAGGAGTTCGCGGAGTAGAGCATCACAAGTCCTGAACCTCGAGCCACAATGGTCGGAGCCTCGATAAGGTTGCCTTCCCAGTCTTCGGTTTGCTTCAGGATCCTGATGGGATCGCTCGTGAGGCTGCGTCCATTCGGAGAGAGCGTAGCCGCTTGAATCCACGTGTCGAGTTCGCAACAGTTCCCGTCATTTTTCCAGACGAGATACAGGACGTCGTCGATGACGACGGTGCTTGCATCGATTGCACCGCCCTGGTCTTCTGGACACACGATCATGGCGTCGCCCTGAACGGTGAACGGTCCGGCTGGATCGGTGGCTGTGGCAACACCGATGCACTGCAGGGTTGGCGCAAAATTCGTCGCCGTGAAGTACATTACGAAGGAGTCATCGGTGAGTCGTGTTACTTCGGGTGCCCAGGTCTTCCCCGGAATGATCCAGCTCGGGAGCTCCGGCAACGCGTCGGGAAGGACCTCCCAATCGAGAAGATCGGTGGACGAGGCCACCTGCACGTTGCGGTTGTTGTCGTTGGTGGCATACGCGAAGTACGTGCCGTCCACCTCCACCACATCGGGGTCAGCAAAATTCACATTGAGTACTGGGGTGCCTGCTGTGACGAGCGCCGGGGGCGCCGATTGCTCTGCAGCCGCCGTGCAGCCGGTCACCGCGAAGGCGGTCAAAGTGGCTGCAGACACCCAGGCCAACGATGCGCGGCGAGCCGACTTCATCGGTGCTATCCCTTTACGCCGGAGCGAGAAACGCCCTCAATGATGAAGCGCTGGAGAAAGATGAACAGCGCGAGCACCGGCACGCTCGCGACGACCGCGCCGGCCATGAGTAGGTCATAGCGCACAGCATTTGCGGATTGAAGCGTGGACAGGCCAGCGGGCAGGGTTTGTACCTCCGGGCTGAACAAGACGTAAACGGGCCAGAGGAAGTCATTCCAGTTGCCGAGGAAGGCGAGCAGCGCGAGTGTTGCAAGAGCTGGTTTGGCGAGCGGTAGAACCACTTGCATGAAGATCACAAATCGGTTCGCGCCATCGAGCCGGGCGGCCTCCTCCAACTCGATCGGTAGGCCCACGAAGAACTGTCGCATGAAGAACACTCCAAAAGCGGATGCCGCCGTTGGAATGATGATCGCGACAAGGGAGTTGAGCCACCCCAGTTCACTCACGATGAGGTAATTGGGAATCACCAGAATTACCGGCGGCACCAGAAGAGTCGCGACGATGATAACGAAAACGAAATTCTTGCCGCGAAACTGCATTCGTGCCAGCGGATACGCCGCGAGTGACGCCGTGATGACGACCAGCGTGGCGTTGAGGGCGGCTGCGACCATGCTGTTTGCGAACCATTGCAGCACCGGTGTCGCGGTGCCGGGAGCGAGGATAGACGCAAAAGCCTGCAGAGAAATCGGATTGGGAATCCACGACGGTGGAATAGCAGTCGCGTCGGCCCGGGTCTTGAGGCTGGTCACGATCATGAAGATGATCGGGCTGATGAACGCGATCGCGATCGCGCCGAGAACGACGACTCGAGTGATGCTGCCACTCCCCCGGCGTGCTCGGGCTCCCGCACGCACCGTCGTCGTCGTTGTCGTCGTCGTCGTCTTCGTCTTCGTGAAATTACTCACGAGCGCACCTCCCTCTCGAGCTTCTTGGGCTGTTTCTCGCGAAAGATATAGAAGACAAAGGCGCTGATGGCCATGAGGAAGATGGTTAGTACGTAACTCATCGCTGCTGCGCTGCCCATCTGAAAGTTGCGTAGACCTGTGTCGGCGATCTGATAAATAGCCGTGCGCGTTTCCCGTCCGGGGCCACCCTGGGTCATGAGATATGACTGACCGAACATATTGGCGGATGCGAGGAGGGTGATGATCGTGATGAACGACAGGATGGGCCGGAGCCCGGGGATCGTCACGTGCAGAAACTGCAACCACGGTCCGGCCCCATCAACACGTGCGGCTTCATAGAGCTCGATCGGGATGTCCTGAAGGCCGGCAAGGTAGATGACGGCGTTGAATCCGAGCGTCCACCAAACAGTCACTCCCACGAGCGCGACCCAGGCCGCGGGCGTCGTAGTTGTCCACGCGGTGTCGTCCGGGAGTCCGAGGAGTCCCAGATAGTGGTTCACAAGCCCGATGTTGTTGTCGAGCAGGTATCGCCAGAGCACCGAGATGACGGCGACGCCGAGTACGTAGGGGGCAAAGTAGATGGCTCGGAGGAAGTCCCGTCCGGGAAACTTCTTGCTCATGAGTAGGGCAACGGCGAGTGGGACGATCAGGAGCAGCGGCACGCTGAGTACCGTGAAGATTCCGGTGGCCCGCATAGATCCCCAGAACGGGCCAGAAACCGTCGATCCGGGCGAGAACAAGGCAACGTAGTTGTCGAGGCCGACAAAGGGTTTGTTCGGCAGCGTGTAGTCCCAGGAATGAAGACTGATCCACACCCCTAGAACTGCCGGGAGGATGACGAAGCTGCCGAACAGCAGCAGGTAGGGGGCGAGAAAGAGCCAGGGTGTTGCAATCCCCTGTTGCCGAGTGCCCGCTCGCATTCCACGTTTGTTCTGCGACTCCGGTTCGGAAGCCGAGGGGCGGCGCGCCCTCCCCGTAGGAAGTGCGCGCTCACCTACCTTGGTCGACATGGGTCAGCCCCCGAACGAGGCTTTGTTGTCGTCCATGAGTTGCGTCGCCGAGTCGGCGGCTTTTTTGAGCGCCTCGCTCGGTGTCGTCGTTCCCTGAACCCCGTCGGCGACGGCGATTTCGAGGGTCTCGGCCTGCACTCCACCGATCCCGGGAATGGGCGGCAGGAAACGCATCGAATCGATCGTCCCCGCGATTGCTTCCTGCGGGAGCCCCTTGAGGGCACCTGCATCTCGCACTGACTGACGAGCGGGGATCATGCCCGAGCCTGCCCACTCGGCCGATTGCTCGCTCATCCAAGCGATGAATACCTTCGACGCGTCGACCTTGTTCTGGTCGGCGTTGCTCTGGCGCGGAAGGAAGAAGTTATGGGAGTTGGCCCATACAGCGTCTGTTTCGCCGATTGTGGGAATCGGGGCGACCGCGTACGGAAGGCCGGACTCGGCTAGATCGTTGATCTGCCAGATGCCGTCCCAAGTAATCGAGGTCTCACCGTTCTTGAAAGCGACGTATTGAGAGTCGATGGCGACGTCACTCGGGCTATAACCGTCGTCCACGATAGAGCGCTGCCATTCAAGTGCCTCTACCCCGGCCGCTGAATCAAACGCTGCTCCGTCGTCGCCGTACGGTTCACCGCCGTTCTGCCAAAGCAAGGAGAGATTCATGAGGTGGCTTGGCCACCTCGTCGGCATCCAGAAGGGAGTTTCATAGCCAGCTGCCTGAAGCTTGTCGAGCGCATCTTGGAAGGAAGCCGCGTCGGTCGGGGCCTCCGTGATCCCCGCGGCGGCGAAATGTTCGGTGTTGTAGTACATGGCTAGGGAGTGCACGTCGAGCGGGATACCGTATCGGGCGTCTTTATAGACGCCGGCATCCCAGACTTCCTCGGTGAAGTCATCCGACGTCAGACCCAATTCCTCGGCGAGATCGTCGATCGGTACTATGACGCTTCGCGCGGCATTGGTCGCGAGCTGGTCCAGGTGCATCACGCCGACGTCCGGGCCCTCTCCAGCAGTCACCGCAGCGGGAAGACGCTGGTAGAAGTCAGTCCATTGCATCGTGTTTGAGACAACCTTGATGTTGTCGTGCTCCGCGTTGAAGTCGGAGACCATCGTCTCCATGAACGGGCCATCACCGCCGGTGAATCCGTTCCAGTAAGACAGCTCGACTTCAGGTCCGGCGTATTCACCGGTGAAGGGCTCACTTGCCGCCTGGTCGGTTCCGCCCGTGGAGCATCCGGCGAGAACCAGCACAAGTGCGGCACCGAGAGCGGTGACCCCCAGTACTCGCCGCCCGGAGAAGTCTTTCTGCTTCATGATCGTTCGTCCTCCTCATTGAAAACATCGCTCCGCGACCCATGCGCAGAGCCGGCCTCATTCTCCCCGCACGTAACGGTGCGTCAAACAAGTGCCTACAGCTAATGTACAGCGCTAGAAAGATATTTGTTTACATATAGCAAATCCGACCCACGTGCCGTTTCCAGCGCCAGCTGCAGTCGCCCTAGGATGGTCCGGACCGAACTGGACGGGACAAACATGGCAAGAATTCGACTCATCGACGTTGCGGAACTTGCAGGCGTGTCCATGAAGACCGTCTCGAACGTCGTTCACAGCTATCCCCACGTGGCTCCAGCCCTTCGCGAGAAGGTGCAAGCCGCCATCGACCAGCTCGGGTATCGCCCCAACCTGACGGCACGGCGCTTGGCTACCGGGAAAACCGGAATGATCGCCCTGGCCATCCCGGAAATCGACCACCCGTACTTTTCGGAGCTATCACGCCACATGGCAGAGGAAGCAACCCGGCGGGGATACCGCGTCATCATCGAGCAGACGTTGAGCGATCCTGATTTAGAGCGAGCGGTACTCATCGATCGCGAAGCGGGACTGGTCGACGGCGTGATCTTTCACCCCGTCCGCATGGAAACGCTTGACATTGCCAAGCTCGATGCTGGCACTTCCCTGGTTTTACTCGGCGAGGCCGCCAGACCCGTTATGACCGACCACGTGATGATCGACAACGTCTCGGCCGCCCTCGATGCTACGCGGCATCTTTTGGCGAGCGGATGCCGTCGCATTGCCTTCCTCGGAGTCATCGCGGCCGACATCACTGGTTCGACAAATCAGCGTCTTCTTGGCTACCAACAGGGCCTGCTGGAGGCAGGGGTTCGATTGGATCCCGAGCTCGTCTTCACTGCGCTGGAATTCACTGCGGAGGCCGGCCTTCGTTCAGTCACTGAGGCGATCGACCGCGGGGTGCGTTTCGACGGCGTGGTCTGTCGCGACGACCGGTTCGCGATCGGCGCGCTGAAGGCCCTCCATGACACCGGGCGCTCGGTACCCGGTGACGTAGCCGTGGTCGGCTGGGACAACACCTTCCTGGGTGCATACACCTCCCCGACGCTCACCTCGGTGGCGCCAAAGAAGACCGAACTTGTCGCGGCTGCCTTCGATCTCCTCGAGGAACGAATTGCTGGATACCGGGGCGTTGGCCGGCACGTGATCGTGGGGCATTCGCTCGCAGTGCGCGAGAGCGCTCCACACACTCCCTAGCGTCTTCAATCTCGCAAAACTTTACAGCGCTGTAATTTGACGGCATGATTGCGGTATGTCGCGTTCTCTCCTGTTTTCTGCCAGTGCCCAGGGTGGCGTGTACCCCCGCCCCCAACTTGTTCGCCAGACTTGGCACGACCTGGCCGGCGAGTGGGCATTCGAACACGACGACCGGGACATTGGCAGGAACGAACGCTGGTTCGCAAATGCTTCGCACCTGAGCCAGGTCATCACCGTTCCGTTCCCCCCCGAGTCAGAGTTGTCCGGAATCAGCGACCCTGGCTTCCACCCCGTGGTCTGGTACTCGCGCGTCATCAGCGCAGAAGACGTGGCCGCGAGCGGTCGTTCTTTAGAGCGTGACCGGGTGATACTGCATTTT
Organism: Cryobacterium sp. Hb1; assembly: GCF_004403585.1. Taxonomy (NCBI): domain Bacteria; kingdom Bacillati; phylum Actinomycetota; class Actinomycetes; order Micrococcales; family Microbacteriaceae; genus Cryobacterium; species Cryobacterium sp. Hb1. The sequence continues at coordinate 54,195 of NZ_SOHI01000023.1, forward strand.
GGGGCTGTTGACTACCGCGCATCTGTATGGATCGACGGCCAGTTTCTTGGGTCACACGAGGGCGGCCAGACGCCGTTCTCCTTTGACGTCACCGAAGCGCTGACGCTTCAAAAGGACTGCGTGCTCGTGGTTCGTGCTGAGGATGACCCTCACGACGTCGCTCAGCCGCGGGGCAAACAGGATTGGCTTGAAGAGCCGCACGTGATTTGGTACCACCGTACGACGGGCATTTGGCAACCGGTCTGGCTCGAGTCTGTGCCAGTCCAGCGCATCGAAGCACTGAATTGGACCCCGAATGCGCAGGCTGGGAACGTTGAGATCGAGGTGGGTCTGAGTCGACGACCGGCGAGCGGTGTAAGCGTGCAGGTGGAACTGTCCATCGAGGGTGAAATTCTTGCGAGGCAGTCCTTCTTGACTCTGGAGCCGCGCTCTCTGGCAACCATTCAGATTGCGCGACAGTCAAACGGTCAGGCCTTCGAGACTCTGTTGTGGTCGCCGGAAAACCCGCGACTTATTGACGCGCATGTGTCAATCATTGCTGACGACGGGAGCATTCTCGACGATTGTTACTCGTATTTTGGGTTACGCAGCGCCAGCGTCGCGGGCGGTAGGTTCCTGCTCAATGACCGACCCTATTTCGTACGATCGGTGCTCGAGCAGGGATACTGGCCACAGTCCCACCTCGCTGCCCCTTCAGCCGAAGCCCTGCGCGCCGAGGTGGAGCTCATCAAGGCCCTCGGGTTCAACGCCGCAAGAATTCACGAAAAGGTCGAGGACCCCCGATTTCTTTATTGGGCGGATCGGCTCGGACTTCTCATTTGGGGTGAAATGGGGAGCACATACGAGTTCTCTTCGGAGGCAGTGTCGCGAGTCACCCGCGAATGGACCGACGTGGTGCGCCGTGACCGATCACATCCGTCGATAGTCACTTGGGTTCCCCTCAATGAGAGTTGGGGCGTTCAACAGATCGCACATGACGACGCCCAGATGAGCTTCGCCCAGTCGCTCTACCATCTGACCCGATCGCTCGATCCGAGCCGCCCCGTCATTTCCAACGACGGCTGGGAGCACGCGATTTCTGACATCCTTACGATCCATGACTACGCCGGTACGGCCGAACAGCTCGATACCAACTACCGCGACATCGACGCCATCCGTGCCCTCGTTGCGGGTATGGGCCCGGCCGGCCGCCGCCTCCAGCTCATCCCCCGGGAGATCGAGGGTCAGTCGATTATGGTCACGGAATTCGGCGGGGTGAGCTTCGCGCCGGACGCTGCCGCTGATTCCTGGGGCTACACGACAGCAACGAGCTATGAGGACTTCGAAAGTCGAGTCTCAGGTCTCGTCGGCAGTCTTCGGGACAACCCAATACTCTCCGGCTTCTGTTACACCCAGCTAACGGACACCATGCAGGAGACGAACGGGCTGACCGACGCGAACCGGAAGCCCAAACTGCCGATCGCCGTCATCCGCAGTATCGTGTCCGGGGAAGGCGCGCCCCCCCTCGAGTGACGGCTGTCGCTGCGTCAAATCTGCACCCAGGCACCGGGTACGGATGATTACGACCGTATCTACAGCTTTGTATCGGCCGGCGTTATGATGACCCGGTGATCATTGACCTTGCTGGTATCTCCGCCGAAGCCGTTGTCGATCGACACCTGTCGCACCTCGTGAGTGATCGAATCAGGGCAAGTCCCGAGATCCGCGGCGGCCAAACGGCGGCGGATGCTGCGCTCGCCGCGTTTGACGTGACAGGGTATGCCGCGACACGCAACCGGGTACTTCCGGAAACGGGTCGCGGCGCCTCCCGGTTGTCGCCCTACATTCGCCACGGGTTGCTTCCTTTGCGGGAAGTCTGGAATGCAGCCGCTGCAGGTCCGGCACCGGATGTCTCCAAATTCCGTGACGAATTGTTCTGGCAGGAGTATGCCCGACATTTATATGCTCGTGTTGGCATGCACCTGCATCGCAATTTGCGGTTTGACGTTGCATGGTCGGGGGAATTTGCGCCAGCGGCCTGGCCGCGCGAAATGGCCTGCGTCGACTGGGCGCTCTCGAGTTTGGAGACAGACGGCTGGCTGGTGAACCAGTCCCGTATGTGGCTCGCCTCGCAGTACACGGTGCGATCCGGGGCAGGCTGGGTGGCCGGTCAGGAGTATTTTCATCGCCATCTGTTAGACGGTTCTCGCGCGGCCAACCTGCTCGGGTGGCAATGGACGGTTGGCGCAGGCTCCAGCAAACCCTATGGATTCGCGCGTTGGCAGGTCGAGAAACGCGCGCCTCAATTGTGTGCGGCGTGCCCCCTCAACCGCAACTGCCCGATCCAAAATTTTCCTCCAGACCGAGATCTGCACCCGGTTTTGAATCCGACTCCGCTGCTCGTGCGGGACGACGATCTTGCAACCACGCAAGGTCCCACCACGGTCGTCGAGCGCTCCACGCCGAAATCGGTCTTGCTCACGGTCGAATCGCTGGGCGATGCGGATCCCGCTCTTCTTGCGCATCCCCAGCTGCCGGCCGTCTTTATCTTTGACGAACCAGCCCTTGAAAAACTTCAGCTTTCGAGCAAAAGGTTGGTATTTTTCGTCGAGACGCTGCAGGACCTGGCTGCGCGGCGCGAGGTAATCGTACATCTTGGAGACCCGAGACGAATCGCTCCAGAACTCAGCGCCGCGATCACCTGGGCTCCGGTTCCGAGCTTCGAGAAATACGCCGGGACCGCGGTGGAGCTTCATCCATGGCCCTGGCTTGCCCAACCTCACGCCGGCTCTGTCCAGAGTTTTTCGGCGTGGCGCAAGAACCTGGCGCGGCCAAAATAGCCTGAAAGTGCGTCACTGACCGGGTTGCGCAGTAACTTTCCGCGCAGAAATCGACCATGCGCGCCAACCGATGCGCCGACGCCCGAAACGCCAGGGCTGGTTCCTGGCACACCGGCCCAGCGGCAGGTCTAGATTTGCCGCTGGGCAACACTGAGTTTTGAATGGTTGAGGTTGTGCTGCTGTATACCCATCGCAGTCCGGCCGGGTATGACGGGGCAGCGGCCGCACACTCCATCGGTTCTAACGTGGCGACAGCTTGCGAAGGGCGCTGGCCTTGTGCGCGGCTTCGGCATCCGTCTTTTCAGATTTCACGATAAAGGCCGGCTCATCTTTCGAGGCGTGAAACCTTTGGCCCGCAAAGTCGAAATCACTCGTCTTCTTCTCGACTATCTCCCCCTGAGTTCGTCCCTGAGATGTCGCCCAACTCACTCGGTCGCCTGTGCTGAAGTCTGTCATCCTCGAAGCATACGGACGGAGACGGATCTGGGCTAGCACGGCGGGGTTGATCTTGTTTGCAATCGGCCTCATGAGGCCGAAACGTCGGCGCTCTGCTGACAGACCGAGCGCGGTTTCAACACACAGAACAGGTTGCTCGCCGGACCGTCTCGAACCGTCCACGGCACGTCAACCTGACCCAGGTCAGCGGATGTTGCGCTGGGCGCCCCGTCCCAGCTGCGGCGCGGGACGGCGCTCGCACAGCGGTCGCACTGACCACCGTGGCGTTTCCAATACCAGAGGGGACGATTTCACGCATTATTGCCACCAGCTGCTTTGCGGGCTTGGATCAGCCAGGGAACGCTGCGTCGTAGACTGCGCGGAGCTCGGTGCTGTCGGCCCCGGTCACGCCGCAGCCGGTGATCGTTCCATCGACTGCGCCGACGAGGTAGCTCTGGCCAACCTCGAAAGGCACGCCCGAGAAGTCGGAGGTCACCGCATCGACTTGGGCTACTTCCACGCGGTCGGCGACGTCGCCGGTGAAGCGCTCCGTGACCTCCAACAAAATGGACTCGCCCTGGATCTGCAGCACCGTCGCGGCGAACGCCTGCTGCTGCGCCGCGACGGTCGCCGGCTCGAGCACGAGGCAGCTGCCGCTCGCGAGGCCTCCACCGCTGGGAGGCTGCAGCGTCTCGACGGTGGGTTCCTGGCCGCCGAGCACGAGGGGCGCGACGATTGCAGCGGCGATGGCGAGGCCGGCGGCGACACCGATTACCGGCCTCCACCGCCGAAAGTCGCGTCGCGGCGCCTCGGGGGTGACGGTCCTGGTGCTGGAAGACTCGTCGGTCATGATCTGCTCCATTCTGTGGTCGAGCCACGTCGGCGAGGCAGGGGGCAGCCCGCGGGCCGGATCGGCGGCGCGCAGCTGATCGCGCAGCGCACGGTCATCGTCGTGCATCTTCGCTCCCTTCGTCGTAAGTTATATGTCCGGTCGGGTTGCCGGATTTCACTAGCTCCTGCTTGAGTCGCGCCTTTGCACGGTGAAGTCGGATCGCCGCTGCGTTTGCGCTGATGCCGAGCACAACGGCAAGTTGCGGGCTCGTTAATTCGTCCCACGCCCACAGTCGCAGGATCTCGGCGTCGTTTCGGCGCAGGCCAGCAAGGGCTGCGGTCACGCGGGCCGCCTCGGCTGTGCCATCGACGGTGGATGCGGCGGGGCTCTCGTCCGCAGCGGCCGGTGGCGGGTCGATTGCGATGATGCGGCCGATGAGACGGGTGCGGCGACGCTCGGCACGTCGGGCGTTGCTGAGGCACTGCCGCGCGACGACGATCGCCCACGGCAGGGCGTCGTCGGGCACTTCGTCAAGGCGGCGCCAGCACACCAGCAGGGTGTCGCCGATCACGTCGTCGGCCGTCGCGGCGTCGGTACGGCGGTGCAGGTAGCGGCTCACCGGGTCGATGACGAGTGCGACGAGGTGGCGCATTCGCTTCTCGCGGTTGGTGTCGGTGTCCGTCACAACTCTCATACTGAGGTATGTCCGGCAGGGGCGCGGGGATTTCATACGGGGTTTTCTCGTGCCGTTCCACCTGTCGGCTTTCCGCCCCTGCTTATCCCAGTCGCGAAACGACCATCTTGATCAGCGGCCAGACACGTTCCACGGACTTGTGATTCACCCTCTCCGCGGCAGAATGCAGGGCCTGAAGCTCGGTGCCGATCGAGATGATATCGGCGACGGGCACCCTTCTGCTGAACATACCGAGCTCAAGTGAGCACTGAGACACCTCGACGTTGGGCTCCTTGCCGAGCACGTCACGGTAGGCCGCGGATGCCGTGGCCAGGAGTTGGGATTGCGGACGATACGGAAACTCCGGCGCGTCCAGGCCGTAGAGCTCACAGACGACACCACCGCCGGCGAGCGCCACGAGCGCTTGTACTCGCTCGATCAACTCGTGTTTCCTCGTGGTCAGGGCCGACGTGACCGTCGACATGATCCGTGCACCGTCAGCCGTCGGTCGCAACGTTCCGACATTGTTCGACGTTTCCACACGACCGGGGACGTGCAGATTCCAGCTGACCACCCCCTGCGGGATAAGCCGCAAAACGGTCATGAGCCGGAGTCCGGCGGCACGCGAAAATGCGACATTAGGACGTATCGCGTTCTTCAGTTCGACGCGAATGGCGGGGTCAGAAATCTGGTATTCACTCTTGAGATGTACATCGAGCTCGGCGATGAGAGCCTCGATCGAATCCGTGTCCGCGTCATTAAAGACGATGACAGCGGATGCATCGGCCGGGATCGCACTATTTTGAGCACCGCCAAACGGATCGGCAATGCGCACCTCATGCTCACCGGACAGCCTGTGGACCGCGCGGGCCAGCACCTGCAGAGCGTTCGCCCGCTCCAACTGAATGTCGAATTCGCAGTGACCACCATTGAGCCCGCGCACCTCCAGCGAGCGCGCGCGGGTCAAGGTATCCGGTATTGGTTCGAACTCCCCCGGGACATCGATTGTGAACGTCACGTCTCCGCTGCACCCCGCGAGGATCTCTTCGTCGGTTATCCAGTTGAAGTCAATCATGCGCCGCCCAGCGAGTTGCGTGACGTCGAACTGTCCGGCCCCCACCTTCCCCTTCTCTTCCATGGCTGTGAGTACTGCCTCCAGCGGCGGATGAGGAATGTCCGTCGATTCCAGCAGTGCGAGGATGTAGGACACTCCAATTCCGTTGTCCGCCCCCAGAGACGTTCCCGTTGCCGAGATGTACTCGCCGTCGACGACAAGGCTCAACGGTTGGTTCACGAAGTCGAAATCGACACCTTCGGCCTTTTCGCAGACCATATCCAGGTGGCCGTGCAAAATGAGCGGGGCTGCATTCTCCAGGCCTCCCTGCCCTGGCTTTTTAACGAGTACGCAGTGCAGGTCATCCTGGGTCGCCTCGAGTCCGAGCGTTCGCGCGAAATCCACGACCCAGTTGGCGACCTGTTCCTCGTTCCCTGACCCTCGCGGGATGCTCGTGAGCACTTCGAAGAATTGGAATACCTCGCGCGGTTCGAGGTCTCTGAGCACGCCAGAGTTGGTCGCTTCTATGACGTCCACTGCAGACATATGTGATCCCTCTCGTTTGTTACTTGACAATGCTTGATTTGTTGCGCGACATGGTGAGGGCAACTACCCCGATGATGACCGCGCCATAGACCAAGCTCTGTGCCTGGGCGTCGATGCCGACGGCGGTCGTCGCGATAGGAACCAGGGCAACGGTCAACGCTCCGAAAATTACTGTGAGCGGATTGACGACACCTCCGGAGATTGACGTTCCTCCGATCAGAGCTGCGGCGATGGCGGGAAGCAGCAGGTCGCTGCCCAGCCCGGTGGGAGACGCAGACCCCGCCTGCGCGATGATCGCGATGCCGGCGAGTCCGGCGGCGAACCCCGAGAGAGCGAAGGCCAGCACCTTGAGGGACCGGGTTCGAACCGCAGAGAAGATCGCGGCCGACTCGTTCTTGCCGATGGCCGTCATTCCGCGGCCGATGCGGGTATAACGCAAAAGCACCCAAAGGGAGACCGCAAGAAGCACGCCCATCCAGAATGTCATCGGCACATTCGCGATTCCGCTTTCGTACAGCGCGTGAACGCCCTCCCCGTTGCTGGCGACGTAGACGGTCGTGCGGCCGCTGGCCACGAGCGCAACTGCTTGAAAGATTCCCAGCGTGCCGAGTGTCAGGGCGAAGGACGGTACCTGCGCGTAGGCGACGATCAAACCGTTCACGGCTCCGAAAGCGGTGGTGGCCAGGAGCACGATTACCGGCGATAATCCCGCTACGGGCCCGAGTGTGAGCGCGAGCAGGATTGCTCCCAGCAAGCCAATCGCGGCATTCGACAGGTCAATCGACCCGACGTTGAGCACCATTGCCTGCCCCAGTGCCAGCAAAAGAATAGGGGCCGACGACGACGCGATTATCGCCAGTCCTCCGCTCCCGATGAAGGCTGGCGTGAGGATGGCAACGACGACGAGTATCGCGAGGAAGATGACGATTGGGCCAATCGCATGCCAGCCTCCGATGCGCTTCACGGACGGCAACTTTCCGCGGGCAGGGACGGCGACCTTCGTTCTCTCGCTGTCAATCTTGGTCATCACAGCATCCTTTCGAGCAGGTCCAGGGTCGCGGGATTGTCGTGCCCGAGGTCGAAGACGCCGGAGATCCGGCCGTCTCGCATCACCACGATGTCGTCGGCGATGTCTAGCGCCTCATCGATCGTGTCGGGAATGAGGATGATCGCGGTTCCTTCATCGCATACCGACCGAATCTGCGCATTCACTGTTTCGGCCGCGCCCGGGTCGAGACCTCGAAGCGGATGGTCCAGCACGAGAGCCTTCAAATGCGCGGAGTTCAACCACTTGGCGAGGACGACCTTCTGCTGGTTGCCGCCGGAAAAGTCCTGCAGCATGTGCTCCGGCTCGCGAGGCCGAATGTCGAGCTTCTCAAACCACGCACGTGCCAGAGACAGCCTGCGTCGGGGAAGCTCGAACGGCCCGAGGGCTGCGGAGCCGGGATGCGTGAGCGTGATGTTTTGATCCGCCGGCATTTCCCCCACCATTCCCTCTGTCTTGCGCTCCGCGGGGACGTAGCCCACACCAAGAGCAACGGCCTTCTTGATGGACAACTGGCGTCCGGAATAGCCCGCGACCGAGACCGATCCGGAATCGAAGCCTTCCGCCCCGAATATCGCTCGCGCCACGGACTCGCGGCCAGAGCCGCTGGTACCCAGGATGGCCAGGATTCGTCCGGGATAGGCATCGATCGACACATCCGCGTAGGAGCCTGCCCGGGTGAGGTCGTGGATCGAGATGACTGGACTATTCGCCGGATCGATACTGCGCCGGCTTCGAACGGCAGCGTGAGTTTCCCGACCGACCATAAGACGGAATAGTTCCTCTTCGGTTACGTCATCGACGGCGCGGTCGGCGATCAATTCACCGTCACGCATGACGACGACGCGATCGCAAATCCGCATCACCTCGTCGAGTCGGTGCGAGACGAAGATCACCGAGCCGATGTCGCGAAGCTTGGAGATTTCCCTCTCCAGGATCGCGGTCTCCGTCCTCTCCAAAATCGCGGTCGGTTCGTCGAGGATCACCAGAGGAGTCGTGTGACTGGCAGCACTCACCCGGATTGCTCGTGCGATCTCGACCATCTGGCGATCAACGAACGACAGGTCGCTGACCCGCGTCTTCGGATTCAAGTGCGATCCGATCAGGTCGAGAGCCTGTGCCGCGTCCGCGTAGAGGCGTCGCCAGTTGTAGAGCCCCAGCCGGTTGACACCGCCCCGGCCGATTGGGGTGTTCACCTCAATATTTTCGGCAATAGTGAGGTTCGTGAATAGGGATTGCTCTTGGTGAACAACCCCGATCCCCACGCGCAGGGCATCAGCTGGCCCGCGGAACTGGACTTCGCGTCCGTTGACGGCGATTGTCCCTTCATCGTGCCGATAGTTGCCCGACAAGATCTTCAGCAGCGTGGACTTGCCCGCGCCGTTCTCGCCGATAAGTCCAATGACCTCACCGGATTGGATGCTCAGGGACACTCCACGTACGGCACGATTAGATCCGAAGCTTTTGGAGACATTGTTCAGGTGAAGCACTGCAGGAGTTGTGGTCACGTCGCTCACTTCGCCACCCGCAATCTGTCACGCTGCGACCATGCGGCGAACACGATGGCTGCGACCAGAATCGCACCGGTGACGGCCGACTGATAGCTCGACTCAACACCGGAGAGGATGAGTCCGTTGTTGAGGATCGTCAGGAGGAATACGCCCAATACGGTGCGCAGGATCCCCCCTTTTCCGCCGGCGAGGTGAGTTCCTCCGATGACAACTGCAGGGATGACGATGAAGAGCACCCCGGAGCCGACTGTGGGCGACCCGATGTCGAGTTGAACAGTGGCGAGGATACCGCCGAGCCCACTCAGCACAGCGGCGATGGCAAAGACGGCGACCTTCACAGGGAAAGCGGGAAGGCCCGCCGAGCGAACGATCGTCTCGCTGTTTCCAATGGCAAGGGTCACGCGGCCGATCCGGGTGCTGCGTAGAACGAGTATGCCCAGACCGATGACGAGCAGCGCCACCCAGAAGGAGTTAGGAAGACCAAAACTGATTCGCGAGGTCCAGCCCTTGAGTCCTTCATCCTCGAGACGGGGGAGAAGGTCGGTTCCATAGAGCATGGTGGCGATTCCTAGCCCGACGTACCACATCCCCAGAGTGACGATAAATGAGGGAACCTTCAGTGCGGTGAAGATGAGACCGCTGGCGACTCCGAGCAGGAGTGCCACGCCGAGGGCGATAACCCAAGCCCACGGACCCAGGTCCGCTCCCCCGCGCGAGTTATTACTCAGGAGTATCCAGGTCATCCCGGTTGCCCCCATGACTCCCTCCACGGACAAGTCGATAGAGCCGAGGAGAATAACTAAAGTCGCGCCCACGGCCACAATCAAGGGGATGGCGGACTGGGTGAGTACGTTCTGAATGTTGGACGCGGTCAGAAAACGTTCATTGAGCAGGGAAAACACACTGATAAGAACGGCGAGGGCCACGAGTAAACTCAGTGGTTCGGCGAGACCGCGAAACCGAGCGCGGCGCTCGATGCCGGACTCGCGGATCCTGATCGCGGTGGTGGTTATGCCACCCGCGCCCTGTTCCGACAAGACTTTGTGAACCATGAGAAATCTCCTCGTTGATACCGATCACATAATGGTTATGTACCTGATCCGGCCCTCGTCGATCAGACGAGGGCCGGATCAGGTGGCCGCAATGCTACGGCTTGGGCAGGACTTCGGGTCCACCGCCGCCGATCAGAGTTGCCGGCTCGGTGTCCCACGGGCCCTTCTCGACGAGCTGGTCGACGAAATCAGCTGCAGCGGTGGGGGTGTCGTACTTTAGGTAGTCGCCCAGGGTTTCGGGCGTCACACACTTGATGTCAAAAAAACTCGTGCGCTTTTCCTTGGGCAGTTCAGACGGAACGATTTCTCCGGTCGCTGCCAGGTAGGCCGTATACAGACCGATAGCGGAGGCCATGTAGCCGCGGTGGAAGGTCTCGCCGACGATGGCGTTGTTACCATAGCCTTTCTCCATCAGTGCCACCGTGTCGGGGTACAGGCCGTCAGAGGCGAACTTCACCTTGTCCAGCAAACCCGCGTCGTCGAAGGCCTGGATCGCACCGAGCTGCATGCCGTCGTCGGCGCTCCAGACACCATTGATCTGGTCTCCGTACTTTGCAATCAAGTCCTTGGCATTCTGATTCGCGAGCTGCGGGTCCCAATTCGAGGGCTGGTTCTCGAGAATCTTGATCCCGGGGTAGTTTTCACGCATTTCAGCCTCAAAGCCGGCAACACGCGTCTGGCTCGTTGTGCTGTCCTGGACGCCGGGGAACATGATGACGTTGCCCTTGCCGCCGAGCGCATCACCGATCGCCTGAGCGTTGCAGCGGCCCGAGTCCACGCCGGGGTGCTTCTGGAAGGCCACAAAATTGTCGCCCGAGTCCCAAGGCTCGAAGTTGTCCGGCTTGTTCCACCAGATCGACACGTAGCCGCCGGCACGCTTCACAGCGTCCACGATCGTCGGGGTGTCTGAGCTCGCGACGGTGTTGACGAACATCACGACCTTCTTGCCCTGCGCCAGAATTGCCTGAATCTTTGAGATTTCAGTCTGCGACGAGCCCTGCGAGTCGATGATCTCGAGTGGAATGTCCAGTTTTTTGGAAAGAGCCTTTGCCCCCTCGATATTGGCGATGAAGTAGGGGTTGGTGGTGTTGATGACGGAGGCGACGAGAACCAGGTCCTCCTTGGCAATGGGGCCAGAGGAAGAAGATCCGCCGGCTCCGCTCGCGGTCGACGTGCACCCGGCGAGTGCGAGCGCAGCGACAGCGGCGATGGCGGCGAATCGAACGAGCGCACCGCGATTGTGTTTCAGAGACATCTTTGACTCCTTGTTGGTGGGTGAGGCTTGGACTACGTCCCATGCATTTTTATTCAGTGAAGCATTTTTGATTCATTGTGAGGATAGAGGCGATGAGGTGCGCACACAAGAAAATTTCGCTTGATAGTTCACCTGTAACCGATTCGTTAGAATCGGGCGCCGACAAAGCGTGCGTCAGTGCAAGGTGCGGAAGAAATCACGGACGTCGGTCACATAGATTTCCGGTTCCTCCAAAGGAGCAAAGTGACCACCGCTCTGGTGAACCCGGTATTGCTGGAGGTTGAAGTATTTCTCCGTCCAGGTTTTCGGCGGCTTGTATATCTCGCCCGGGTAGATCGAGACAGCGGTCGGTACTCCTACGACCGGGAACCGGTTGTGACTCGGAGTCCACGGGTTTCCTCGGCATTCCCAGTAGTACCGGGAGGACGTTCCGCCCGTTCCGGTGAGAAAGTACACCGCGGCGGTCGTGATCAGGTCGTCCTTTGGCCAGACATTCTCAAATGCCTCTGTGCCGCTACCTCGTTCCGCGAGGCCCCAGAAGTACCGCTTTTCGGTGATCCAAGCCAGCTGGGCTGCAGGTGAGTCGGCGACGAGCGCCGCGAGCGTCTGTGGCTTCGTCAATTGGAGCTCACCGTAGCCGCTTTCATTCTCGACGAACAACTTTCCCCGATCGAACCAGCCGGATTCGTCAGCGGAGTACTCGCTCGCCGCCGGCAATCCCAAAGCAGAATCGAACACGATGCCCTCGGGTTGGTCGGGATGTTGTGCGAGATAGTGCGACATCTGCGCGGGAAAGTGCGTATAGACGCCGATGACATCGGACTCGTACTTGTGCCCGTGCTGTTGTGCGATCAGCGCACCCCAATCCCCTCCCGCGGTGGCGTAGCGGTCATACCCGAGGATCTGCTTCATGAGTACGTTCTCAAGATCAGCGGTCTTCCAGAAATTCCACCCTGTCTCTGTGAGCGGCGAGGAGAACCCGTAGCCGGGCAGGGAGATGAGAACCACATCGAAGGAGTCAGACTCCACGCCGCCGAATTTAACCGGATCCGTGAGAGGCTCGATGATCTTGCGGACGTCCCAGAAAGTCCACGGCCAGCCATGGTGGAGAAGCAGCGGCTTCGGATTGGTTCCCTTGCCACGTACATGGATGAAGTGCAGGGGAACGCCCATCACGTCTACCTTGAAGTGTGGGAGTTCGTTCATCTGACGCTCCACAGCGCGCCAGTCGTACTCATTGATCCAGTAGTCGATGAGGGTGCGATGGTACTCGGTATTGTAGCCATAGCGCCAGTCTTCGTTCCCAAAGTCCTGGGGGAATCGAGTCCGTTTCAGTCGCTCCATCATGTCGTCAAGATCCGCGTCGGGGATGCGGATCTCGTACGGACGAACATCAAACGAGTCCAACAAACTAGAACCTCCTTGTTCCGTGTCGCACACGCGGGGTATTTTTTATTCAGTAACTGCGTGTATATTCATTTTATATCTCATCCGGCGTTCATCTGTCAACGAATCGCGGCAGTCCGGAAGCTACGAGCGGACTGGGCCCAAGTATCGTCGTCCGGTTTGGACGAAGCACTAGACCGTTTCGGATGCAATCATCTCGAGAAAGAGAAGTGAACCATGGTCACTGCCCTCGACAAGTATGCGGATATGAAGCCCAACTGGGACTACCCAGTCATAATCGAGTCTCATATCAACGGCATTCGTACGAAAGAAATGAACCCGAACACCCCGATTTCCTATGACGAGATTGCGGAAGACGCAATTCGCTGCTGGGAAGCCGGGGCCGGTGCGATCCACGCCCACAACACCAGTTTCGACCTCATGGGCGAAGACGCGTATAAGGACTACATGCGCACATGGGACAAGGTGTTGCAGAAGCACCCTGACATCACCTGGTACCCCACGACCTGCAACAACCTCCGCCTCAAAGGCGACGAGAACGGCCTTCAGCACGTCCCCTTCCTCGTCGAGAAGGCAAACGTTCGGATTGCCTGTGTCGACACCGGGCTCACCCTATTCGCTACAGAAACGGATGCCGAGGGCTATCTCGTTGGCCCCGAATTCGGGTTCAACTACGAACGCGTTGGCAGTCAAATCAAGATGCTGCGTGCGCACGGCACTCCCATGGTCTTCGGCGTCTACGAACCAGGCCACCTTCGCCACGCCATGCACTACGTCAACAAGGGGCTCTCTACGCCGGGCTCCATGTGGGATTTCTACCTCATCGGGGATTACGGTCTCACTGCCACAGATCCCATCGGAACGAACGGCATGAAGCCAAGTCTTGAGAGCCTGTACTACTACCTCTGGATGATCGAGGAAGCGAAAGTCAAACACCCCTGGTACATCTCGATCTGGGGTCAGGGCGCCCTCGACGACACCTCGATCCTCCGCAGGGCGATCGAGCTCGGGGGCCACATCAAGACTGGACTGGAACTGTTTTATGATCCGGCTCGCAATCCGACAAACCTGGAGCTCCTGCAGCAGGCCCAGGAAATCGCCAGGGAAGTCGGCCGGCCTATTGCAACGCCGGAAGAGGCGAGGGCTTTGTACAACATTCGATGATGCACAACTGACGGGGGTATTTCGCGCCGCCCCCTGCGCTCGAATGCAAAACTATTTACGCACGAGCATCGTCAATATGGGTTATCTGCGGAAACGCCCATTCCGAGTGTCGCTGTTGGAGCCCGGTCACAAGCTCGTGCACGATTTCGTCGAGTGTCCCCTGGACTCCCTCGCCACGGACGCTCCCCAAACTCGAAGGCGACCAGTCAAGCTTCATTGCACCGTAGACCGCGTCGACAACTGGCCGCAGTCGCTCGGGTTTTTCCAGCACGATGCATGCGGTGAGCAGCCTGGCACTGCGCATGGCGCGCTGAGCGATTCCTACGACCTTCACCTGCCCTCGCGCGTTGACGCTATGGTCGCCCGCACAATATTCCCCGTCGACGGGACCGACTCGAGCGTCGAGGCCGAGGTCGCCCAAGACATCTCGAAAACAACCAGCTCCCGCTTCAAAGGCCGCAATGTGATCACGGTAGAACTTCAAGGGGGCCATGAGATCGATGATCAGGCACGTCTGGTCGTACGCCACTGCTCGTCCCCCCGCGAGGCGGATCACCGGATCAAAGCCGAACCCACGAGCCGCCGCGGAGGCTGCGGCGAATTCAGGCATCAAGCTTTCCCGTCGGCTGAATGCCACGGTGGGAATCGGGCGATAGGCCCTAATCCGAGCATGAGCGTTGTTGTCTCCTTCTTGCATCTCGCGGAGCACGCGTAAGGACTCATCGATGTCGTCTTGCGCTGTGTTGCCGACCCGACCCAGTGATAATTCCGGTACGCGAGTGAGCAACTTCTGGTTCACCTCCGTCATCACGTGCAGGACTCAAACTCTGAATCGGGGAAGAGGTGATCGATAGATTGTTCGATCAGCCGGCGGATGCGCTTCTGCACCGAGAGGTGCGTTCCATCAAGACCAACCTCAAGGGACTGGTGTGGGATCGCCATCCGTCGACCTCCTTGCCCCAGGGAACTGACCTAACCTAAACCCGGAGTCTAGAGTGAAATGGATATTCTTGCAACCGACGAATCTTGATACAATTACGTAACTGAGTGAGAGGAAAAGCTGTGGCTACTGACCTTGAACCGCGCCGGTTCATGACAAAGGTGGCGCGGATGTACTACACCCACGGCATTCGACAGATCGAGATCGCTTCGACCTTGGGAATATCGCAGGCCCGTGTCTCTCGGTTGCTTCAAGCCGCCGAGCACGCGAAAATCGTGCGAACGATTGTCGTCATCCCCGAGGGCCTGCACGCGGAGGTCGAAGAAGATCTCCAGAAGCGCTACGGCTTGTCTCAGGTTCACATCGTGGAGGCGCTGGATCCAAACGACGAGGCCGGCATCAATCGCGACCTCGGAGAGGCCGCCGCGCTCATCCTCTCGGCAATGCAGTTATCAGGGAAAACTATTGGCTTCACTTCATGGAGCCGGTCACTGCGTTCACTCGTGGCTACCCTCGAACCGTCGAAAAAAAAGAAGTCCGGTGCCACTCGCATCGTCGAGATGCTCGGGGACGTCGGCCCACCGCAGTCGCAGCATGATTCCACCCGTTCCACGCAGCGCTTTGCCGACCTGATCGGCGGGACTCCCCTGTTCATCCGCGCCCCTGGAGTTCTGTCTTCTGCGGAAGTGCGTGAAGCAATGATTAGCTACGACGCACACACCCGCGAAGCGATCGCGGCGTTGGATGAGTTGGATGTTGCCCTTGTCGGTATCGGTACCTGCAATATCGATGCACCGTTGGAACCGGGCGGCAACTTTTTCACAGTAGAACAATTCGCAATGGCAAAGTCGCTCGGCGCCGTCGGACAGATCAACCTCAGGTTCATCGACGCGGAGGGAATCCCGCTCGAAAGCGAGCTTGATTCCCTGGTGATCGGTGTGACCTTGGCCCAGCTTCCCGCTCAGGGCGGACGATTTGCCGTCGCTGGTGGAAGGTCGAAATACGAGGCTGTGCGCGCGGCCCTGCGCGGTCACTGGATCGACACCCTGATCACGGATATGGAAACGGCAGAGCGACTCCTGCAGGAGTAAACGCCGGTGAGCGGTGGCCCGCACCGCGAGTCGCCGCCGCCGTCACCGAATGCACGCTGTTAGAGCGGCGCTTCCAGTTTCGTCTTCAACGCCGCGAGGAACTCGGCCGCAACCGCGCCATCCAGGGCGCGGTGATCTGACGTCAGGGTCAATTCGGCGATCGGGCGCCAAGCCCCGCCATCCTCCGTCCAGACATTTCGTCGGATCGTGGCTCCAACCGCGAGGATCGCGGCCTGGGGCGCATTCACGATGGCATCGAAGCGGGTCACGCCGAGCATGCCGAGATTCGAAATCGTAAACGTGCCTCCGGTGATGTCGTCGCGCCCCAGTCCGCCGGAACGTGCACGGCCGACAATGTCGCGCCTGCGCTGAGCGATCTCTTCGAGATCCAACTGATCAGCGTTGTGAATAATCGGTACGGTCAGACCTTTCTCTGTGGCGACCGCTATTCCGACGTGAGCTCGGGGGAAAGATATGACCGCTTCGCCGTCGACGTGGACATTCACTGCCGGCACCACGGTCAGAGCATGCGCGGTTGCGCGAACAAGCACGTCAGTCACTGTCGCCCCCGGCACGACGACCTTGGCACGCGATGCCTCCGTCATGTCGACCTCCACCGTGAGGTGGAACACCGGCGCTTCCCACGCCGTGACCATGCGCCGCGCTGCGGTTCGACGCATGCCCTTCAGCTCGGTGCGCTGACCCTCGTCGAGATCGAGTGCTTGCGTCATCACGCCCGCGCTTCGGTCAAGACGGCGCTCGTCGAGGCGCCGGCACAGCCGTACTCGCGCATCTTTGCGATCGTCGCTTCGATCATCTGGCGCTTTCCTTCAGACAGGGCATCTTCGAGCTGGCGGTCACCGTGCGCCCAGGTCTCTTCAATACCGCGGCGAAAGGCATGGCGCAGATCGGTATCGGCGTTCAGCTTGTGCACACCAGCCGCGATCGCGGCGCTGATATCCGACTCCGGCACTCCCGACGCTCCGTGCAGAACGAGGGGAACACCCGTCACATCCCGAATACGCTGGATTCGTTCGATGTCCAGGGGCAGGGGGGCACCGGACGTGATGCCGTGCATCACGCCTGCCGAGATCGCCAGGAAGTCGACGCCGGTTTCCGCGACGAATCTTTCGGCTTCGTCGACGTTGGTGTAGTGCGCCGACCAGTCGATACCGTTGGATGCATCGGGAATGCTGCCCAGTTCGGCTTCCACCGGAATGCCGAATGAATGTGCGACCTGAACGACGTAGCGGGTAGTTTTCAAGTTTTCTTCGAACGGGAGGTGGGAGCCGTCGAACATGATCGAGTCAAATCCGAGACGCACGGCTTCGAAGACCTCGTCGTAGGTACCGTGGTCGAGGTGGATGACCGCATCCGCTCCCGTACCGTCGAGTTCATGACGGGTCATGCGGTACGCGGCCTCGAGGCCCAGGTGAGGAACGATCGCCCGCCCGACCTGCAGGAACACTGGTGATTGAGCGCGAATCGACGCTTCGATCAGTGCTTGCGTGGTCTCAGGGTTGTGCATATTGAAACCACCTACTGCATAGCCGCCTGCTCGGGCGCGGGCAACATAGTTTTCGGCTGTCTTCGTGGTCATCATGATCCTCTCGGTTGGTTCAGTTGCGAGACCAGCACGTCAGTGCGCGGCCAGTATCGGGACAGATTTTGGAACCGTCCCGTTAGTCGGGTGAGGCGGTGCCGGCGGCATCATGCGGGCGGAACGCACAGCGGCCTGCCAACCGCCGTAGAGCTGGTCGCGACGATCGCTGCTCATACGAGGCTCGAATACTCGCTCCGCGCGCCATGTCTCGCGCACGAGATCTTGCGCGTTCCACAGACCCATTTCTGCCCCGGCGATATAAGCGACTCCGAGAGCGGTGCGTTCGAGGCCCTCCGGCCGAACAACCGGCATGCCGAGGATGTCTGCTTGGAACTGGCACAGGAAGTTGTTGCAGACTGCTTTTCCATCTACCTTCAGTGACGTCACGTTCATACCGCCGGCGCGCAACGCGTCAAGATTGTCGCGCGTCTGGTACGCCATGGCTTCAAGCGCCGCGCGAACGATTTGGTCGATGCCCGTGTCAAGGGTCAATCCAAAAATTGATGCGCGGACGTCTTTGTCCCAGTACGGGTCGCAGAGGCCGGCGAATGCGGGAACAAAGTAGACGCCCTGGGTGTCTGTGACCCGTTCTGCGATGCGCTCCATCTCCGCTATGGATCCAACTGCGCGCATCTTGTCACGCAGCCAATGCAGTGTCTGCCCGCTGTGGAATACCACCCCTTCGACTTCGTAGCTGGTGAGCCCAGGAATGTTCATCGCCACGCTGGTGGTCATTCCGGGCAGGAGCAGAGGGCTGCTCCCGACATTGGCGACGAGCACGCCAGCGGTTCCGAATGTGTTCTTGACGGAACCCTCGTCGAAGCATCCCTGCCCAAAGAGCCCGGCCTGTTGATCAGCGATGATCGCCTGGATGGGTATGTAATGGCCGGCACCGCCGGGCAGAATGCCGGGGTCAAGGTAGCCAAAGTGCGAATTGGAGGGACGCACCTCGGGGAGAAGCTCCTGAGGGATTCCGTAGACGTCGCACAGTCGGTCGTCCCACACGAGTTCGTCGATGTTGAGCAGTGCCGTTCGCGACGCTGATGTCGCATCGGTGACGTGCTCACGCCCGCCCGTGAGGTTCCAGACAAGCCAGGTGTCGACTGTTCCGGCAGCGTAGGCGCCCGTGCCGGCAAGTGCTTTAAGTTCCGGAACATTCTCGATGAACCAGGCCAGTTTGGGGGCTGAGAAAAACGAGTCGTTCCGGAGCCCGGTGCGCGTGCGGATCTCGGCGTCGAGCCCCAGGTCTGACCAGCGCTGCACGATCTCATCGGTCTGATGCGAAGACCACATGATCGCGTTATGAACGGGGATGGAGGTGGAACGATTCCAGATCAGACAGGTCTCCCGGTGAGTTGTCACCCCGACCGTTGCGATATCGCGCGCCGTCAGGCCCGACCGGGCCATGACCTCGTCGATCGCTGCCCGCATCGCAGTCCACAGCTGGGCCGGATCAAGCTCGACCCAGCCGTGGTTGGGAAAAAGGGGCGTGAGTGAATTTGATGCCTCCGCGACGATCCGCCCGTCCGTATCGACGAGTACGGCCCGCGCGCTGCTCGACCCTTCGTCGAGCGCGAGTACATAGCGGCCTGTCATAGGTCTGCCCCGCTCTGGAGGGCGACGTCGTCGACGGTCAACCCACTTTCCCGTTCTCCGGATGTCACGCGAACGGGAATTTGCGCTGCGGGTCGGCCGGGGACTGCCAGGTGGCCGAGCCATTCAACGTAGCCCTCGATCTCATTCTGGATACGGTCTTCATCCCAGCCGTTGATCGCCGCCATGATCGTCGCGATCCGCTCGGCGCCCTCGATGCCGTGATCCGGTTCAAACGCCAGCAGGAGACGTCTCGCCATGACGTCTGTGAGAGTTCGGGCGAATTCTTCGGTGATGGCGAAGACCACTTCAGCAGCCAGAGCCCCCGACTTCTCGTCGACGATCTCAGCGAGACTGGAATCGTCACTCACGAGAGCCACTATGTTCGCTGCCCGCACTCCGTACAGACCGAGGAGGCGCTTCGCCACTAGAGGTGGCAGAGCGCCGTTCGCGATGAACGCCTTCGAGAACGTCTCATAGTTTGCGACTCGAGCACCAGGAAGTGGACTGGTCAGAGTGATTGTTTTGACCTTCTTGGCGCCCAGACTGCGAAGCGCCAGGTCGACGGCGTCTTCTGAGAGCTGCCGAAACGTCGTGAGCTTACCCCCGATGACGGAAAAGAGGCCCTCGACGCCGTCTTCAGCGTGGTCGTGGATGATGTGACTGCGCGGAATCTTCCATTCGGGCACACCGGGAGCGTAGGGCAGTGGTCGCACTCCGCTATACGTGTAAAGAACATCGTTGGTACTCAGTTTTGCGCCCGGTACCAGAGTGTTGACCTCGTTGAGAAGGTAGTCGATTTCCGATTGTTCTGCGCGAGCAGAGTCTGGCTCCTCGTCGTAGAGGTTGTCTGTGCACCCGATGAGGTATCTGCCCATCCACGGTATGACGAGGACCAGACGGCCATCGGCCTGCGACTCGTAGTACACGACGTCGCGCGGCGCCCCGGGGAAGGGCGCCACGACGATATGGCTGCCTTTGGAGCCGCCGATGAATCGGGGTGAGCTGACTCCCCCAAAATCAGCCAGCAGGCGGTCGACCCACGGTCCAGCGGCGTTCATGACCACGCGTCCGCGCACGGAATGACGTTCTCCCGTCATTGAATCGGTGTACTCGACGCCGGTCACTCGAGAATCGGACTTCAACAGCCCATCGACTCGGGAGTGGGTGACGATGTCGGCCCCGTCACTTTTAGCTGCTACCGCCAGTTCAACACAGAGGCGCTCAGCATATTCAACCTGACCGTCGATGAAGACCGCGGAACCGGTCAGTCCGGCAGGTTCCATCCCGGTGAAGCGGGACAGCACCGCGCGCTTCGTCAGAATGCTGTGGTTGGGTTGCTTCTTGTCCCACGAGAGTACGTCGTAGGCGATCATGCCGAGGCGGATCAACCACGACGGCCGCTTGTTGCGGGCATAGAAAGGCATGAGAAGCGGCACAGGCTTTACCAGGTGGGGAGCGAGCTTGAAGAGGCGCTCGCGCTCCTTCAGGGATTCGCGAACCAGGGCGAAGTCCTTATGCTCCAGGTATCGGAGACCCCCGTGAATGAGTCGCCCCGACCACGCGGACACGCCGCTGCAAATATCTTCCTGGTCGATGACAATCGTTCGCAAGCCTCGCGCAGCAGCGTCGCGCGCAATGCCGAGTCCATTAATGCCAGCACCCACGACGACGAGGTCGTAGGGTGCGCGGGTGTCGCCGGCGTTCGCTAAAGATGCACTCATGGCTCCTCCTCTTTCGTTGTTTTCGTTGAGGCCCGCGTTTAGTCGGTTTCGATCACAGCGAGGATGGTGCGGACCTCGACTGAGGAACCTTCCTCGACCAAGATCTCAACCAGGGTTCCCGTGGCAGGTGACTCGAGGGTTTCCTCAACCTTCTCCGCCTCGACCTCCGCCAGAGGTTCGTCTTCATCGACGTGGTCGCCCACCTTCTTGAGCCACTCGACGATTGCCCCTTCACTCATTCCCATTCCCCACTGGGGAAGCAACACATCTATACGCGCCATTTGGTTCCTCTTTCGTTATTAAACTGCGGCTGCGACCGGCTGAAGCGCCGGCAGGTCAACGACGCGCCGAATGGCGGCCGCAATGGTGGCTTTCGTCGGGTACATCTGCTTTTCGAGCGAGGGGCTAAAGGGAATTTGCATGTCCGGTGCCGTCACACGAATAATCGGGGCTTTGAGAGAATCAAAGATTTCTTCCGCGACGAGCGCACTGATCTCTGCCGCTGCACCGCAGGTGCGGTGCGCCGGCTCGGCTACCACCAAGCGCCCAGTCTTTGCCACCGACCGCAAAATGGCGTCACGGTCGAGTGGAACGAGCGTTCTCGGATCAATGACCTCGACGGACACGCCTTCCTGTGCGAGTTCTTCCGCTGCAGCCACGGCCTCTGGTACTGAGCTCGAGATAGCGACGACGGTGACGTCCGTTCCTTCCCGCGCCGTGCGTGCGACCCCAAGCGGAATCCAAAACTCGTTCTCGTCGACGTCCTCCTTTGCACTCCACAGGAGGCAGGCTTCGAAGCTGAGGATTGGGTCGTCGGAGTCGACCGCGGAGCGGAGCAGCCCTTTTGCGTCTGCGGGCGTGGCAGGGGCAATGATTTTCAGTCCGGGGACGTTCATGAACATCGGGTACGGACGGTCCGAGTGGTGCGCGCCGGTGTTCAGTCCGTAGAACATGGCGGAGCGGAAGACTACGGGCATCGAGGCCTGGCCGCCGAACATGTACCGGTTTTTCGCCACCTGGTTCACGAACTGGTCCATGGCCATATAAAGGAAGCTCGAGTAGGAGAGGTCGACTATCGGGCGCAGCCCGGTCATCGCAGCACCAGCGGCCGCGCCAACAATGCCCTCCTCGGAGATCGGGGTATTGCGAATGCGGTTCTTGCCATACCGCTGCAGAAAATCACCCTTATCGCTGCGGGATTTGCCGCCGCCGGTAGTGCCATAGACATTCGCTTCGACATCTTCGCCGATGATGATGACGCGCTCGTCGGCGTCCATGGCCTCGCGCTGGGCTGCGCCGATAGCACCCAAATAGCTCATCACAGTCATGCTGCGGACTCCTTGTCGGTGTAGAGGTCGTCGAAGGCGACCGAGAGATCGGGGTAGGGACTCGCGTCCGAGAACGCGACAGCCGCGTCGACCTCGGCGAGCGCAGTGGCCTGGAGGCCATCGAGCTCATCGTCAGAGAATCCGTGAGATGCCAGATAGTGACGAAAGAGGATGATGGGATCCTTCTTCAACCAGGCTTCGCGCTCACCTGCGTCTCGGTAGTCCGTGCCTAGTCTCAGCCCTTCGGAGTGTTCGTTGTACCGGTAGGTCATGACCTCTACCAGTGTGGGACCGTCCCCGGCGCGCGCCCGTGCTACCGCTTCGGAGACCGCGTCGTAGACAGCCAGAACATCCTGTCCTTCTTCAACTCTGATTCCGGGCATCCCGAATCCAGCGGCGCGTTCGGAAATGATGCCCGATGTTACTGTGTGTGCCGGAGTGCTGAGCGCGTATTGGTTGTTTTCGCACAGAAAGATCATCGGGAGGTCCCACACGCCGGCCATGTTCATCGACTCGTAGAGGACCCCCTGATTGGCGGCTCCATCGCCGAAGAAGGCGAGCGCTACTTTGCCGTTGTTCAGCACCTTCGACGACAGGGCTGCTCCATTGGCAATCGGGATGGACGACCCCACAATGCCGGACTCACCAAGACTTCCTACCGCGAAATCAGCGAGGTGGAGCGAGCCACCCTTGCCTTTACAGACGCCCGTCGCCTTGCCTGCAAGTTCAGCCATGAGAGGGCCGAGCGGTGAGCCTTTTCCGATGGGGTGCCCGTGGCTGCGGTGGTTTCCACTCATGTAGTCACCGGCACCGAGGGCCATCGTGGCGCCGACAACCTGCGCTTCTTGCCCGATGCTGGTGTGAACAGTGCCGGGAATGTGGCCGCGTTTCACCATCTTGGATGCGCGCTCATCGAACGCTCGGATTCTCAACATTCGCAGCTGCATTTCACGCAGGGTATCGCGTGCCAGTTCGGCCATTGGGAACCGCCTTTCTCTCGACTTCTTCGTCTGCGTTCACGAGTGAATATTCATTCGTGTTATGAAACTCTATGCTACGCATTTCTGTGTCCCACTGCAAGCGATTTTGATGGGACATCAGACCAACCGAGTTCATGCCGTACAGCCGCCGGAATGACATGGTCCACTCGGTCAAGAATGTAAGTGGGCTGGTCCGCTGCAGCAGTGCGCGCCACCGAGTCGAGGTCGGCGTCTCCGGTGAGCACGAGCGCGGAGTCCATCCGGGCATCCACGGCCATTTTCACATCTGTGTAGAGTCGATCTCCCGTCATAAGGCATTGCTCAGGCCGTAGCCCCAGGGTTGCCATCACCGTTTCCAGCATGATGACGCTGGGCTTACCGGCGTTGGCGACGCAGGACACACCGGTGCACGCCTCGATCGCCGCGACGATCGCCGCCGCGTCAGGTTCACCGCGGCCACCAGGAAACGGGCAATAGCGATCCAGGTTGGTCGCCACCAGGATCGCATCCCGCTTCCACAATGCGTCGAATGCGATTTGAAGCTTGGAATAGTCGAACCCTCGGTCATAGCTTGCCAAGACGATGTCTATCTCAGCGGGGTTAGACGACGTCGGGATTCCCGCATCCTGCAGCGCCGTGATCAGCGGTTGTTCAGCAATCGGGTAGACCGTTTTGCCGGGGTGTTCACGCCTGAGCCAGGCGACCATGCTCACCACTGAGTTGACAACCTCCTCGGGCGCAACCTGAATGCCGAGTTTCGTGAGTTTGGATACGTACATTGCCCGGTCGAGCGTTGGGTTGTTCGAGAGAAACACCACTCGACGTTTCGTCTCCCGGAGGTGCGTCAAAAGCTGGAGCGCTCCGGGAAGAAGCTCCTCGCCCAGATAGATGGTGCCGTCCAGGTCGAACAGGTAGGCGTCGTAGACCCGTTCGGGCAGCGCCCGCGGTGCGTCGTCATCCGTCTGCGCCGCGGGCAAGCTCAGGCTGGTCGCCGTCGTCTCACTCACGCCATCACTTCGATCCGGTCGTGGAAGAAGGAGCGGAACGCGGGATAGATCGCTGCGTATCGGCGGTAGAGCGCTTCGTAGTCGTCGGCCGCTTTCGGGTCGGGTTCATATCGAAACTCGGTGGCGCTCATGGCCTCGGCGGCGTGGCGGATGCTGGGAAAAAGTCCCGCCCCGAAGGCTGCGAGCATGCCGGCACCCAGACAGGTTGTCTCCCTCTGGCGCGACAAGACAACGGGCCGGCGCAGAACATCCGCGATTATCTGACACCAGAGCGGGCATTGCGAGCCGCCTCCCATAGCGACGAACTCTTCCACAGTGTCCCCCGTTGCTTGCTCAACCTGGTCTTGACTCAGCCGCAGTTCGAAGGCCACGCCCTCGAGGACGGCGCGATAGATGTGGGCGCGACGGTGCACGCCCTGAAGGCCCACCATGATGCCGCGGGCTTCATGGTCCCAGTACGGCGTGAGCGCTCCGTTCCAGTAGGGGACAACATACAGGCCGTCACTGCCGCGAGGCACGACCGCCGCTTCGGACTCGAGGGTCGCCTCGACCCCGCCGCCAAACTCCTCCGAACAATGAGTGAACGTATCGATGAACCAGGAGATCATGTACGTTCCGGCCCCCACGAAGGTCTCGTACGTGAAGCTGCCCGGTATCGTACCCAGCATCGCTCGATACGCCCTGTCGGGCTGGTACTGAGAGGAATACGTTCCAGAGATCAGGCCAGTGCCGATATTGAGGTATGCCCGCCCCGGCGCCGCGACCCCCGCGCCGAGGCCGGCGCACTGTCCGTCACCGGCTCCCGCGACGATGAGCGTGCCAGGGAGCAGACCGAGAAGCTCTGCGGCATCGACGGTGAGGCCTCCGATGACGTCTCCGGGAAAGTGCAGGGTCGACAGTTGAGAGCGGTCGAGACCGAGGTGTGTCAGAACGGCTGGGTCGTAGTCGCCGGTTCGAATGTCGACGAGGCCGGTCGGGTCCATACTTGCTGTCGAGGTCGCCCAGAGGTCGGTCATGCAGTGCACCAGATAGCCATGCACCTCGACGACGTGCGCCGTACGACGCAAATTCTCGGGTTCATGCTCGGCCATCCAGAGCAATTTATAGTACGAAACGGTTGTGTTCGGTGGCTTACCGGTGCGGTCGTGTATGTCGGCCGAACCAAACCGGTCCACTTGCTCGCCGGCCCGGGAATCGAGCCACAGCATCGCGGGTCGTACGGCTTCGCCATCGTCGTCGAGGCACACGAAACTCTCGCGCTGGTGGGTTACGGTCAGGGAAACAACACGGCTGAGGTCGAGGCCCGCGACGGCACTGCGCACCGCGCTTTGCATGGCTGTCCACCATTGGCGCGGATCTTGTTCGCCGCGCCCCGGCGCGGGGATACTCAAGTCAAGTTCGGCCCGCCCGCTGGCAACCTCGGCGCCATGCACGTTCCAGACACTCGCTTTCGCGCCGGTGGTTGAGCAGTCCACCGCGATGACCACGCGCTCATCGCTCATGACGTCGGCTCACTCTCCGCCTGAAAGGCCTGCTCAATCACCACGTCCACGTCGGCCGGCGTCCACCAACCGAGGAGGAAGAGCAGGTCGATGACCGTGAAGCGGTCGCGCATGAAAAGGCAATTCGCGACAGCCCACCGCCAGATGTCCGGGGTGACCCATTCGACAAGGTCACCCGGCGTTGTGGGTGAGCCCGCAGCAAGCAGACCGGCAGACAACGACGCGGGCGTGGGGACCGTGGCAGCAATCGCGACGTCATCGGAGACCGCGTTGGCGACGAGGCCCTTCATACGCTCCGGGTCGGCGTTCCACGCCTTGATCTTGCGGGCGTAATCGGACCAGCATTCCTCACCGCGACCGCCGGTCTCGTCGCAGACATCGAACGCTCGTTTCACCTGCTGTTCGAGGTCGCTCGCAGCGGGGAAACGTACTGTGAACTCACCCTCGGCCACTCGGCGGCGCAAGAGGTCCCACGCTGCGGACGCAACCTGCGTTGCAACGCCAACCTGAGCTCCGTGGAGGCCGATCGGCAAATTGTGGGCGGCGGCATACATGTCGAGCATGTGCGAAACGACGTGTTCAACACCGGAGAGGCAGGCCGTGGTACCCGCAATCCCTGTGCCCATTCCACGAATGGCGAGCATCCGGGTCAGGTCGAGCACGGCTCCGGGGGCACCCTCGGCGAGGCCGTCCGCCCAGGTGGCGGGGTCGCCGGCGAACTCGAGCAGGAAATCCCTCGGGGTCAGCCGAAAACTGTTGTCGAAGCCCAAGCGGTTGGCGAGTTCCCAGTCAGCAGGAGCGGTGTAGAGCGAGAGTACCTCCCCAAAACCGGCAGTGTTCATGGCAACGGGTGCGTCTGCGATTGTCGTGGTGTCGGCGAGCACGACGTCGGGCCACCGGGATGGGATAGTGCGCTTCACCCCATTGCGCAGGACCACCGAGACGTTGTCGGTAAAGCCGTCGACGGATGCTGCGGTTTGCACGATCACGAGCGGGATTCCTCCCAAGCGATCGGTGGCCACTTTCCCGATGTCGGAAATAGTGCCACTACCGATCGCGACGGCGCAGTCATAACCTTTGATAGCAGCCGTCGCAGTTTCGAGCGCGTCTTCGTCGGCGTGCAGCTGACCCCCGTGGCCGAGCACGACAATCTCGATCGTGAACGCTTCGGCAAGGAGCTCGCACAGTTGCTGCTTCAGGTCACGGCCGTCGCGCAGGATGGCCGTCTCGTCGACCAGCACTGCGACTCGACGCGTTCCGGTCGGTCCATCGGCTACCAGGCTTTTCACCGCTGGGACTAAATCGAAGCTGGCTTGGGGCGAGATCACCAGGGCCCGGATACCGAGCGGAACCAGGTCGACAGCGTCGGCCGTTGAGGCGATGACCGCGCGGATCGCGTCGAGGTCTGTGGGATCGGTGATTGAGGCGAATGTACTCATGTGTGCCTTCTGCTCGACTTTCGGTCAGTGAGTACCGCGGCGGCGATAACGGCGCCAATAACCACGGGCTGGAGGTTGGCGGAGACGTTCAGAAGCGACATTCCGTTGTTCAGGACTCCGATGATGAGGAGTCCGACGAACGTGCCGAGGAGACTGCCCGACCCGCCAGAGAGGCTGGCACCGCCGATGACCACTACGGCGATAACGTTCAGGAGGTCAGCTGCGCCAGCGGTGGGCTGAGCGGAGTCAAGTCGTGATGTGACCAGGAGGCCTGCTACTGCCGCTAATAATCCGGCGATGGTATAGACCAAGATTTTGGCGCGGCGCACGGGAAGTCCGGAAAGTCGAGCCACCTCCTCATTTCCGCCGATCGCATAGAGCGCACGGCCCGACGGACGGAACTTGAGCCAGAATGCCGCGATGGCGAATATCGCGACGAGAATAACGCCCTCGATAGGGACGCCGAGAATGCTGGTAGCTGTGATCGCAATGAACCAGTCGGGAAACCCCGTGATGGGGTTGCCATTCGTGATGAACAACGCGAGGCCAGCCGCTGCGGACATAGTTGCCAGCGTTGCGATGAACGGTTGCAGTTTGCCGTAGGCGGTCAGGATGCCGTTGATGAGGCCGACGAGGGCGCCTACGATAAGGCCCGCGAGGAGCGCGACCTCGAAAGGCCAACCGGCCATTTTGTACATTGCGGCCATGGACATTGAGCTGAGCGCCAGCACGGAGCCAACGGAAAGGTCGATACCTCCCAGGAGGATGATCAGTAGCGCTCCGACCGACATGACGCCGACCGCTGAAACCTGGCTCAGGATATTGAGCAAGTTGCGAGGGGTCAGGAAGTACGGGGATAGGAATGAGAGTGCGACGAATATCACGATCAGGCCGATCAGAGGACCGGGAATTTGGCTCATTATTCGCCGGAACCGGCTCGTGTTGACGGACGCAGCAGACGCAGGCGCGACCTCGCCGTGGGCGGGAGAAGAGTCTGGCCGAGGCGGCGTGACGTTGCGGTCGATTATGGCCATGGTTCAGTTCTCCTGCGTTCTGATCGTCGTTTGATACTCTGCTTCGCCGTCGATCGGCGACTCAAGTGGGGATTCTTTTGGAACGTTGCTGAGCGCGAGGGCCATGACGGCTTCCGGTGTCGCGTCGGCGCGATCGAGAATCGCCCGTTGGAGGCCACCGGACATCACGAGCACGCGGTGCGACAGACCGAGTACTTCTTCGAGTTCTGATGAAACGACGATGACGCCGACACCGGTTTCGGCAAGAGCTCTGATGGTCTCGTAGATCGTCATCTTTGCTCCGACGTCGACCCCCCTGGTGGGCTCGTCGAGGATGAGTACTTTGGGCTCGTTCACCAGCCACTTCGCCAGCAGGACCTTCTGCTGATTTCCGCCGGAGAGAGAGCCCACGGGAATGTCCAGCCGTCCCCGAATATCCAGGAAGTCGCGCAGCTTGTTCGCGGTGGACGTCACCTTCTTCTTAGTGATAATTCCGGCTGAACTCAGCTCTTTTTCCCACGGAAGGGTGATGTTTTCGGCACCGGTTCGGTCTAGGTTGAGTCCTTGGCCCTTCCGGTCTTCGGGAACCATCGCGATCCCAGCGTCGATTCCCGACCGTGGGTTCCTGATATGAACGACCTCGCCGTGCACCTTGATTTCCCCGGCGTCGGCTTGATCCGCCCCGGCGATGGTTCGCACAACCTCGGTTCGGCCAGCTCCCACGAGTCCAGCGAAACCGAATATTTCGCCCCGGTGAACCTCGAAGTCGATGCCCGCGAATACTCCAGCTTTGCTCAATCCTGTGACGGAAAGTGCAACCTCGCTGGTAGCGGGCTGTGGCGCCCGGTGGGAAAAAATGAAGTCGCGGCCGACCATCGCCTTGACCATTTCTTCTTTCGTGATTTCACTTGCCGGCCAATTTCCGACCAACGCGCCGTCCCTGAGGCACACGATCGTATCCGCGACTTCTTTGATCTCTTCCAAGCGGTGGGAAATGTACACGATTCCTACGCCACGTTGTCTCAACGCTGCGATCTGAGCGAAAACATGTTGAGTTTCGGACTGACCGAGTGAAGCCGATGGCTCATCGAAAATGATGTATTTCGGTTCGCGGGAGAGGGCGCGTGCGATCTCGATTTCCTGCTGCGCCGCGATGGAAAGTCCGGCAACGGGGCGGCGCGGATCCGTCTGTGAACCGACAAGCTCGAGGTATTCCCTCGCCTCGTCGTTGATGCGATTTCGATCGATCACTCCTCGCCGACGAGGCAGCCTCCCGATAAAGATGTTCTCCGCTACCGACAGCTCCGGAACCATACGAATCTCTTGATGAATAAGCGCGACACCATTTTTTAAGGCATCTGAGGGCCGAGTAGGTTCGTAAGGAACGCCGTCAATGGTCATCGAACCGCCGTTGGCTTCAACTATGCCCGCGATAATCGACGACGTTGTCGACTTTCCGGCCCCGTTCTCGCCGATGAGTCCAATGACATTGCCGGGCCGGAGTGTAATGTCGACGCCCTTGAGTACCGGAACTCCCCAGTAGCTTTTGGAGAGCCCCGTGCAAATGAGACCCGAAGAATCTCCGTTTGCCTGGCCGTCGTGAGTTGTGTGTGCGAGTGTCTGTACCACTGTCATCCATTCATTGCGATCGCAATAGAACCGGTGGAAGACGGTCTAACGCGGTTAACGCGTCTTCCACCGGCAGCTGTTCGATTACTTGAAGTTAGGACCGTAGAACTTCGCGGGATCGTTGTCAGCGACGTTCTCACCGGTGACGAGCACCGTGTCCTGGTACTGGAGTTTGGGAATGTCTCCGCCGTTTCCCTCGGCAATCTTCACCGCGTCCTGGACCGACAGTTGCCCCATAAGGTACGGCTGCTGCGCCATTGTGGCCTGGGTGAGTCCGTCTGCGACTGCCGTGAACATCGTCGGGAATCCGTCGATACCGACGAAGACCAGGCCGGTGCGGCCTTCCTGCTGTGCCGCCTTAGCTGCGCCCAGGGCCATGGCGTCGCTTTCGCCGAAAATTGCTTTCAAGTTGGGGTTTGCCGTCAGGATATTCTGCGCGGCGGTGAATGCCTTGGTCTCGTCCCAACCGGCTGATTCTTGAGCGACGACTTTGACGTCGGGATAGTTTGCCAGTGCTTTTGCGCAGCCTTCGCTGCGCTGCAACTCCGCGGTGGAGCCAAGCGGGCCTTGGAGGATCGCTATGTCGCCGGCGCCGCCGAACTGGTCGAACATCCAGGTGCACAGCTTCTCGGCTGCCGCGACACTGTCCGTCGCGATGTAGGTCGCAAGTTTGCCGTTGCCAGACTCAGGCTTTTGGTCGACGGCAACGATCGGGATACCGGCGTCATTGGCCAGCTTGACGCCGGCTGCTGCTGACGTTGCATCTTGGGCGATGAAAATGATCACGTCGACCTGCTGGGTGATCAAATCCTGAACCTGGTTGACCTGCTGACCGGAATTGTTATTGGCGGAGAGCGTGACGAGTTTATAACCCGCTTCGTCTGCAGCCTGCTTCATTCCGTCCACGGCTGCGACGTAGAACAGTGACTTTTGGTCCGCGACTGCAATCCCAATCGTTTTGCCATTATCACTGCCGCTTCCGGAAGCGCCCGTCGGGGCGACAGTCGGGCTGCAGCCGGTAAAGAGTAGGGCGGCCGATAAAGCGGCTGCGGTGGCGATCATACGTTTTGGTCGAAATTTAATGCTCTGCATGCGTTTCTCCTTTGAAACTGTTCACGACTGGTTGCATATTTATTCAGTAGCTGATCGGCCATTCGGCCTTTGTCGAGTCTGGCACGCCCCCAAAGGTCTGTCAAGAACCTGCCCTGCTCCGAACCCATTGGCCTACCCGACTGAGCACGAAGGCCGGAAAGAATTCGACGGCGGCGCTGGGTCCAATGACCGCGTGCTGCTGTTCGAAGAAGTCGAGGATGATGATCGGCGAGCGTGGTCGGCGAGCGTGGTCGGCGAGCGTGGTCGGCGAACTAGGTCGGCGAACTTGGCAGATATCGCCGGCGGCCGCCGCCGGGATGAACGCGATTATTGCGGCCGATGCCGTAGCCGGGCGGATTGCCCAGCGCGACCGAGAGCGCTTGGCCGGGATCACGCCCCAGAGCGGCTGGCTGATCACCCCGCTGACGGTGAGCACGCCGTTGAAGATGAGAACGCCGCTGACCAACAGCCGGGTATTGCCGGGAAGGAAGACGCCTTCCTCCCAAAATACTGAGATTCGGGCGGAGCTCGTTACCAATTGTGGAAAGGAGTCCAGAATACTAAGCATGACGAATTTGTCTCGCGCCTCGCTGGTGAGCGGAGCATTTGTGCAACTGGCTGACGCGCTGGTGGGAGAGTACGACTCTGCTGATCTCCTGCGTACTTTGGTCGATCAGTGTGTTGTGTTGCTCGACGCCACGGCAGCGGGTCTTCTCCTGGCAGACCAGCAGGGCAATCTTCAGGTCATCGCCTCCACGAGTGAGGAAAGTCGTCGGGTCGAGGTGCTGCAACACGAGGCCGGCGCCGGTCCATGCGTTGACGCCTATCGTTCCGGCACGGTCGTCACCCTGAGCGATATTGCAATGGATGGTAACGACTATCCCGTTTTTCAGGCAGCAGCACTGGCCCAAGGTTTTCAATCCGTACACGCCATTCCGATGCGCTTTCGTCCAAATACAATCGGCGCACTGAACCTGTTTCGAAGTCACAAAGGTGCGTTGACTGATGAGGATGCGGTCATCGGGCAGGCCCTGGCCGACGTGGCGACCATCACTCTCCTTCACGAACGCACAGCTCGAAAAAACGCGACGGTGAATGCTCAGCTTCAACACGCACTGAACAGCCGAGTTTTCATCGAGCAGGCAAAGGGCGTCATCGCGGCACGCAACAACATCAA
Organism: Cryobacterium sp. Hb1; assembly: GCF_004403585.1. Lineage (NCBI taxonomy): Bacteria > Bacillati > Actinomycetota > Actinomycetes > Micrococcales > Microbacteriaceae > Cryobacterium > Cryobacterium sp. Hb1. Next base: position 86,106 of record NZ_SOHI01000023.1, read on the forward strand.
TATGGATGAGGCCTTCAAGCGTCTCCGCGCGCACGCCCGTTCGCGCCAGGAGCCTATGCACAGAAGTGCCGCTGACGTGATCAACAATCTGATTCTGATCTAGACGGTGCATCCCTGCGGCGCCGGCTGACCCGGTGGTCGAAAGAATCGCCGGCGGGGAACCGCCCGAGCCGCCGCTACTCGGGAGAGACCACCAACCGACAGCTTGAACCGTTGCACCTCGTGCATACGATGAGCCACCGGTACCTCCTCGCTCACAGCCTCGATGCTGCCGACCTGCGCACCTTTCGCGTTGACCGCCTCAGCGAAGGCGCAGGTCACCGACAAGCCCAGCTACCCGCAGAAACCTCCAGCCGGAGACCTGCACGAATATGTGACGATGCACTTAGCAAGCGGATGGCGCCAGGTGACCGGGACCGTTCGCGTGCACGCTCCGCGCGCCACGGTCGCCCCTGGATCGAACCGCCTGGGGAACAGTCCCGCTTCTCGCAGTCCTTCGGGTGCCTTGAGCATGCGGGCACGTTTCCCGGCTCGGGAGGTCGAAGCCCCCGATTTGAAGGTGCAGACGCTTTGCTCAAAATTAGCGCAAAAAAATGGCCGGACCTGCGCAAACAGGCCCGGCCACATCCATCTAACAAATTTTGAGTTTACGCATCACACACGCACTAGCTGCCGTATTACTGGCTAGGTTCCAGCGCCATGATGGCGACCAGGACTACCCTTTTTTGATCGTGACGAGGGTGTCGTCGGGCACGTAGTAGTTGTCCGCAAAGTCAATCTTCGTGGTCGTCGGGGCGATCACGGCGCAGTTGGAAAGGCGAGAATCACGACCGAAACTGTTGTCGGTAATGGTCGCTCCCTTGATCGGACCGTGTGACTTTTCCGCAATGTTCACGGTGCAGGCTCCACCGTTAGCGAAGTTGTCGCTAAAAGTGAAGTTGGAGACCGGTCCCCGGTCCTGCGTGATCTGCACGGCAGCGCTGTGCGAATCGGTGAGCCGGTTGCCGGTTACGCTCACGTTGTTTCCAGCCTGAATCTGTATGCCATCGTCGTGACTGGGGGAACCGCCCTGATTCGGGTCATTGCTGTAATGCATGTGATCGTGGATCCAGGAATCCTGCAGACTCACGTTGCTTCCGGTGATGTGAATGCCATCGATGACGTTATTGATGTTCAAGCGTGTTGCCGTGAAGTTATAGCCGTAGATTCCATTGGCGTGGGGCGAAGCGGTGCTTGGGGACAGCTCGGTGTCGGTGACAACCAGGTTTCGGTGTCCGCCGAGGTTATTGATTAGCGCCCCTGGACCGTTCATGGTGCCACCCCGAATGATGGAATTCTTGATGGTCACATCGGGGGCGCTGATCTTGATCAGGCCGCGAACATCGAGGCCATCCAGCACTGTGCCCGGTTTGGTCACGTTGATGTCACCATTGTGCACGGTTAAAGCAGTTCCAGAGGGAACGCCCGTGTTGGAAGCACCGGGCGTTCCACTCGTCACCGGCGAAGGCTCCGGAGTGGGGCTCGGTACGGGAGCGGGTGTCGGCGCCGGAGTGGGCTCCGGTGTCGGCGCGGGAGTGGGCTCCGGTGCCGGCGCGGGAGTGGGCTCCGGTGTCGGCGCGGGAGTGGGCTCCGGTGCCGGTGCCGGTGCAGGTGCCGGTGCAGGTGCCGGGCTGCCGTCGGCGCGCTCAAAGCCGTCGACCGAAAGGTTCAGCGTGACGTCGGCGACGCTACTAACGGCGGTGACCGTGCCGTCCATCTCCGGCGTCACGGGAACCGTTATGGTCTTGGTTGGGCTGGTACCAGCCGGCGCGGTAAACGAGTACGCTTTGGAGCCCTCTGGACCAAGTGCAATTTTTACCTGAGTTTGCGAAGCGACCTCAGAGGTGAAGAACTTCACATCGACAGATTTCAGGCCGGACGGTACCGTACCCAAGTCGGTGGTGGCTCTTCCGCGCTCGGGAATCACAATTGATGCGCTCAGTGTCTCGGCGTTGCTGCTTTCAGCTTGAGCCGGACTGACGGCGAGACCGGACAGAGCGACGATGGAGACTGCCAGAACCGAAAGAGCGGCCTTCCGTGGAGCCGTGTGGGTGGAGACAATCGGGGTGGTACCAGTTGAAAATTGATTCGAAAAAGATGTGCGGGTATTTCTAAATGCCATTGGTTAGTTACGTATATTCTTTGTCGCGCACAAGTCCGGGAACGTGCGGTTGATCGGCCGTAGGGGGCCACAATGTACTCCATGAGCATTGCCCACTTAGGGTGCACACGCAAATCGAGTGAGGTCACTCACGCTGCCGCGACGAACACTCGGCACGCAAAAAAGCGGCCGGACCTGCGCTAACAGGGCCGACCGCTTGAAGTCTGCGAATTTAGCGTTTGCGCTTTTCACGCACGCGCATGCTGAGGTTGATCGGGCTGCCCTCGAAGCCGTAGATCTCGCGCAGGCGACGCTGAATGTAGCGGCGGTAGCCCGGGTCAAGAAATCCGGTGGTGAATACCACAAACGTCGGCGGGCGGCTCGAGGCCTGTGTACCGAACAGAATCCGAGGCTGCTTGCCGCTGCGCACGGGGTGCGGGTGGGCGGCAGCGAGCTCGGCCAGGAAGGCGTTGAACTTACCCGTGGCGATGCGGGTGTCCCACGATTCGAGCGCGAGCTCAAGCGCCGGAACCAGCTTTTCCATATGACGACCGGTTTTGGCCGAGATGTTCACGCGCGGGGCCCACGCCACGTGCGCCAGGTCCTGCTCGATCTCCCGCTCCAGGTATCGCCGACGGTCGTCGTCGATCTGGTCCCACTTGTTGAACGCCAGAACGAGTGCACGGCCCGACTCGATGACGAGGTCGATGACCCGAATATCCTGCTCGCTGATGACCTCGGTCACGTCGAGCAACACAACGGCAACCTCGGCCTTTTCCAAAGCAGCGCTGGTGCGCAGGGAGGCGTAGAAGTCGGCGCCCTGCGAGAGGTGCACACGACGGCGAATGCCGGCGGTGTCGACGAAACGCCACACCTTGCCGCCGAGCTCAACCTGCTCATCGACCGGGTCGCGGGTCGTGCCGGCGAGCTCGTTGACAACAACGCGCTCCTCCCCCACGACCTTATTGAGCAGGCTGGACTTGCCGACGTTCGGGCGACCGAGGATGGCCACGCGGCGCGGACCGCCGACCTCCTGCTTGGCAACGTTGGAAATTTCGGGCAGCACGAGCAGAATCGCATCGAGCAGGTCGGCAACACCACGACCGTGCAGGGCAGAAACCGGCCACGGCTGGCCGAGGCCGAGCGACCACAGGCTGGCCGCTTCGGGCTCCTGGCGCACGTCATCGACCTTGTTGGCGATCAGAAAGACCGGTTTGCCGCTCTTACGCAGCATGCGCACGACGGCCTCATCGGTCGAGGTCGGGCCCACGTTGGAGTCGACGACGAACATGACCAGGTCGGACAGGTCGATGGCGATCTCGGCCTGGGCAGCGACGGAGGCGTCGATGCCCTTGGCGTCGGGCTCCCATCCGCCGGTGTCGACGAGGCTGAACTTGCGCTCGTGCCATTCGCCCTTGTACGCGACACGGTCACGCGTCACACCGGGGGTATCCTCGACGACGGCCTCGCGGCGACCGAGGATACGGTTGACCAGCGCTGATTTTCCCACGTTCGGGCGCCCGACAATGGCGATCACCGGAACGGCCGGCAGGTACTGAATCGCGTCGGGGTCGTCGGTGACGGCCTGCAGTACGTCGAGGTCTTCCTCATCGAGGTCATAGTTGTCGAGGTCCGTGCGCAGCGCGACGGAACGCCGCGTGGCAAGTTCCTCATCGAGATTGGCGAGTCGTTCCGCCAGCTCGGTGTCGAGCGCTGCGCTCGTGTCGTCGTATTCGTTACTCATTCAAAGCCCGCTTCGTGCGTGTGTGGTAGACGTCGATGACCGCTTCAACGGTCTGCTCGAAGTCGAGATGGGTGGAGTCGACGGTTATCACACCGTCAGCCGCGCTCATGAAATCGACAACCTGTGAGTCAGCGCGATCACGTGATCGCAACTGTTCTGCCACGGTTTCAGCCGATTGGGTCGTTATTTCCGCAGAGCGTCTTCTCATTCTAGCCTCCTCGGATGCCGTGAGTAGAATGCGCACCTCGGCTTCCGGGGCCACGATGGTTGTGATGTCGCGTCCTTCGACGATGACTCCGGGTCGATCCACGTTCTCGGCGATGCTGCGAAACAGCTCGGTGAGCGCGCCTCGCACCGCGGGAAGGCGGGCGACAGCGCTGACCGCTGCACTGACCTCCGGTGAGCGGATGGCGTCGGTCACGTCGGTCTGCCCCACCGTGACGAAGTAGTCGTCTGGGTCGGTACCGATCGCATAGTCGAAGTCCTTGAGGAGCGCGGAGACGGCATCCGTTTGGGTGTTGTCGGTGTTGCGCTCAAGCCCCAGCCAGGCCAGCGCGCGGTAGGCGGCGCCGGTGTCGAGGTAGGCGAAGCCGAGACGACGTGCGACGGCACGGCTCACGCTCGATTTGCCGCTGCCGGCCGGCCCATCGATAGCGACGAGGGTAGGAAGGGTGTGACGTGCCATGTACGTTAACCAGCAATCCGCCAGCCGCGCGCGGCCAGCTCTTCGGTGAGGCGAGTGACGGCGCCGGGCAGTACAGAGATTTCGGCGAGACCGATCTGAGCGCCGGGCGAGTGTTCCAAGCGTAAGTCTTCGAGGTTGACTCCGAGCTCCCCGATGTCGTTGAGCAGGCGAGCGATCTGGCCGGGCTGGTCGTTGACCATGACGATCATCGAGGAGAACCGACGGTCCTGCCCGTGTTTGCCGGGCAGACGGGCCACTCCGATGTTTCCGCCGGCGAGTTCCTCGGCGACCTGGCGCTGCGCTCCGGGCGCGTCTGGATCTTCGAGGGCGTCGATGAACCGGTCGAGGTCGTCTCGGTAAGCCAGCAGCACATCACGCACCGGGCCGGCGTTGGCGCCGAGAATCTGCACCCACAGGTCGGGGTCGCTCGCCGCGACCCGGGTCACGTCGCGCAGGCCCTGCCCGGCCAGGTTGAGCGAAGAGTGCGCTGCCCCGGTGAGACGGCGGGCCATCAGGGTGGAGATGACCTGCGGCACGTGCGAAACCAGGGCGACGCCGAGGTCGTGCTCTTCCGGCGTCATCTCGACCAGGATCGCGCCGAGGTCGAGAATGAGATCGTCGATAGCACCGGCCTGCTGGTAACTGATCGCGTCGTGTGCGGCGACCACCCAGGGGCGGCCGATGAACAAATCAGCGCGGCCGGAGAGCGGGCCGCCCTTCTCCCGACCGGCGAGCGGATGCGACCCGATATAGCGGCTGATATCGGCTCCGCGCTCGCGCAGCTCGGCGAGCGGCGCGAGTTTGACACTCGCGACATCCGTCACGATCGCTCCCGGGTACGCCTCGAGCTCGCGGGCGACGATCTCGGCGGTGACGTCGGGAGGCACGCACACGACGATGAGTTGCGGCAGATCGCCCGGCTGCGCGGCGCGGCCGGCACCGTAGTCGATGGCGATGCGCAGGTTGGTCGGTGACGCGTCGGCGAGAATCGTCTCGATCTTGCGGTCCCGCAGGCCGAGGCCCACGCTGGTTCCGAGCAGGCCGACGCCGACGATGCGCACCGGACCGACGAGGCGGCTTTCAGCCATGGTGTATCCCCTACCGTTGCTGCTGCTAGTTCGCGTCAGGGCGCGCACTCGGCGCCTGGCGGGACACGGTGAGCAGTTGGCCGAGTTCTTCGCGGGTGAGTTCGCGCACGGCGCCCTGCTGCAGGGTACCCAGGTTCAGCGGCCCGAATTGGCGACGCACAAGGTCGACCACGGGGTGACCGACAGCATCGAGCATCCGTCGCACGATGCGGTTGCGGCCGGAGTGCAGGGTGAGCTCGACCATGCTGAACCCGCCGCCGGGAGGGCTCGTGAGGATGCGTGCCTTGTCGGCGTGGATGGGGCCGTCGTCGAGTTCGATGCCGGTTTGCAGCTGGCCGATGGTCTGCGGCGAGACGCGCCCCTCGACCTTGGCGATGTAGGTCTTGGAGACGCCGAAGGAGGGATGGGCGAGCACGTGCGCGAGGTCACCGTCGTTGGTGAGAATGAGCAGGCCGCTGGTTTGGGCGTCGAGCCGGCCCACGTTGAACAGGCGTTCGTCGAACTGGTCGGTGAATTCGCGCAGGTCAGGTCGCCCGCTTTCGTCCTGCATCGAGGAGACGACGCCGACCGGCTTGTTGAGCATGAGGTAACGGCGGGTGGTGTCGAGCTGCACGGCCACGTTGTCGACGGCGACCTGGTCGGTTTCGGGGTGCACGCGGCGGCCGAGCTCGGTGACGACCTTGCCGTTCACCCGCACCCGCCCGGAGGTGATGAGGTCTTCCGAGACGCGCCGGCTGGCGACGCCGGCCGAGGCAAGTACCTTCTGCAGGCGCACACCGTCAGCTGCTGCCTCTGGATTGAAGTTGGGGTCGCGGGGCGCTGCGTCGCTGGGCGTGTTGTCCTGGGTCAAAGTAGATCCTCGAATCCGTCGGTGCCGCCGTCGAGTAACGGCGATAGGTGGGGTAACTCGGCGAGCGAGTTGATTCCGAGCTGGGTGAGCAGCAAGTCTGTGGTGGCGTAAGTGATCGCGCCGGTTTCACTGTCGGTGAAGGCCTCGGTGATGAGGCCGCGACCGAGCAGGGTGCGCACGACAGAGTCGACGCTGACGGCGCGAATGCTCGCGACCTGCCCACGACTGATCGGTTGCTTGTACGCGATCACGGCGAGGGTTTCGAGTGCTGCCTGGCTGAGCCGGCTGGGATTCTGGGTCAGCACGAAGTCGGTCACGAGCTCGTCGTGCGTAGCGCGCACGTAAATGCGCCAACCGCCGGCGACCTCACGCAATTCAAAACCGCGTCGCACCGTGGAGGTACCGTCCGGTGCCGTGACGCCATCGAAATCGGCGACCAGTCGGGCAACGGATTGCGCCACCTCCGTAATCGGCCGCCCCACTGCGGTCGCGAGATGCACCAGGCCCTGTGGCTCATCGGCGATCATGAAAACGGCTTCGAGTTGGCGGTCGAGGACGTGGGATTCGTGCACAGCGAATGCTGCGGCATCCGTTACCCCGGCGCGCGACGGGGTGTCGGTGGCCTGGTTCTCCATATTGCCGACTTCAGTTGTCATAGTCGGCTCCGAGCGAAGCGAGATTTTCGTCAGACCACTCGCGCCCGTCAAGCGACCGGCTGCTCCAGCGCAGGATGAGCTCGCCGAGGGGCTCGATTTGGTCAAAAGAAAGGGCGCCGTGGCGATACAGCTCGAGCACCGCGAGAAAGCGGGCGATGATGACGCCCTTCAGGTCAACGCCAGCGGTGAGCGCCCGGAATGAAACCGGCTCCCCCGGCTGCAGCATGGCGACGACGTAGGCGGCCTCCTCGCGGATACTGACCAGCGGCGCGTGCAGGTGTTCCAGGCCTACAACGGGCAGCTCGCGCGGAGCGAGGGCAGCGGCGGCCAGCGCGGCGAAATCGGCGAGCGACAGCGTCCAGACCAGCTCCGGGGTCTTCTGACGGTACTTCTCCTCGAGCCGCACTGATCGTACGTGACGGCGGGTCTCAGTGTCGAGCTGGCCGGTGAACCAGGTCGCCGCTTCCTTGAAAGCGCGGTACTGCAGCAGGCGAGCGAACAGCAGGTCGCGGGCTTCGAGCAGGGCTACGTCTTCGGCGTCGACGAGTTCACCCTGAGGCAGCAGGCCGGCCACCTTGAGGTCGAGAAGCGTCGCGGCAACGACCAGAAACTCGGTGGCCTGGTCGAGTTCCTCGGCCGCGTCGAGGCCGCGCAGGTACGAGATGAACTCGTCGGTCACCTGGCTGAGCGAAATCTCGGTGATGTCGAGTTCGTGCCGGGTGATGAGTTTCAACAGCAGATCGAACGGGCCCTCAAAGTTGCCGAGGGCGACCGAAAACGCGGGCTTCTCGGCCGCGCTAGGCGACTGCGCCACGGTGGATCAGTTCGCGGGCCACCTGCAGGTAGGCCTTGGCGGCTGCGTGTTCGGGTGCGAAGTCGGTGATGGGTATCCCGGCCACGCTCGCGTCGGGAAATTTCACAGTGCGGCCGATGACGGTCTCCAGCACACTGTGGCCGAAGGCATCGACGACGCGCTCGAGGACCTCGCGGGAGTGCAGTGTACGCGAGTCGTACATGGTGGCGAGAATGCCGTCGAGTTCGATGGCGGGGTTGAGCCGGTCGCGCACCTTATCGATGGTCTCGATGAGCAGGGCGACGCCGCGCAGGGCAAAGAATTCACACTCGAGGGGAATCAGCACGCCGTGGCTGGCGGTGAGCGCGTTCACCGTGAGGATACCGAGCGAGGGCTGGCAGTCGATGAGGATGACGTCGTAATCGCTCGAAACCTTACGCAGCACACGGGCCAGAATCTGCTCGCGGGCGACCTCGTTGACCAGGTGCACCTCGGCGGCGGAAAGGTCGATGTTGGCCGGGATGACATCGAGTCCCTCGACCGAGGTCGGCTGGATAGCGTCTTTCGGGTCGACTTTGCCGTCGAGCAGCAGGTCGTAGATGGTGGTGACGTCGTGGGTGGGCACGCCGAGGCCGGCCGAGAGTGCGCCCTGCGGGTCGAAGTCGATGGCGAGCACGCGACGCCCGTAGCTGGCCAGGGCTGCGCCGAGGTTGATGGTCGTCGTGGTCTTACCGACGCCACCTTTTTGGTTGCAGAGGGAGATGATGCGGGCGGGACCGTGGCCGTTGAGCGGCTCCGGTTCGGCGAATTCGTGTTTTTCACGTCCCGTCGGACCTACCGGAGCGTCGTCGAAACCGGGTAGCGAAATTCGCTCGCTCAACTTACGCGTCACTGGCCCGTCCTTGATTTGTCCTGCACCCATCACTTGCTTGATTGTAGCGAGTGGAACGACGCGTCGCCGCAAGGATCGCCGCGCGGGCCGGTCTCGGTGGCTCGGCAGACAGCATCCGTCGCCGTCGTGGCGGGAGCGTGACCGTGATTATTTGAGCGATACGTTTCGAGACGCGAACCCGCCGAGGCTGCTTTTTACTAAGATATGTCCCGGATTCACGGCCACGTTGTTGATCGTGGCGCAGTAGCGTCCGCCGCCCTGATTGATCAGGGTGCCGATCTGTACCTCGGTCGAAGTCTTCAACACCCGGAATCGGCCCGACGAGTCGGCGTTACGGCTCGCGCTGGACAGATCATTGACGATACGCACCGGTTAGTTAATCTCGACGGGCACAGGGCACCGCCGGGACGCGACCACGCGTTGCGCACCGGGCTAACCGCGGGTAGCGTGACGGCACTGCTATCTTTCACCGACCAGAGGACGAATCATGAGCATGAAGAAATTGGGCGGCCTGCGGACACTCGCGATAGTGGCGGCCGTCGCGGCTCTGACCGCGGCCAACACGGGTGTCGCCATGGCCAGACCGGATGGCGGCCCCGCGATCCCGCTGAACAACGGTCAGGAAACGACTGGGGCAGACACTGGGGCGAGTGGTTTCTTTAGCTATGCCATCACCGGTGACCAACTGTGCTACACCATGACGGCGCGAAACCTGTCAGTGCCGGCTGTGGCGGGCCACGTCCATCTGGCGCCCCGTACTGTCGCCGGCCCGGTGGTCATCCCCCTCATTGTCGGCTCCGGCACCAGCTGGACGGTGCAGAGTTGCGCGACCGCCGACCCCGCCCTGCTCCAGGCCATCAGCGCCAACCCCCGCGCGTACTACATCAACGTGCACACACCTACCTTCCCTGGCGGCGAAATTCGCGGCCAACTGAAGTAACCACGAGGTGACTAGCGCGCCCGCGGATGGGCGGTCGTGTACATGTCACGAAGGGTGTCGACGGTCACCAGCGTGTAGATCTGGGTGGTGGCGACCGAAGAATGGCCGAGAAGTTCCTGCACCACGCGCACATCGGCGCCACCGGCGAGCAGGTGCGTCGCAAACGAGTGGCGCAGGGTGTGCGGCGACACGGGCACGGTGAGCCCAGCACGCTCAGCGGCAGCACGAATGATCAGCCAGGCGTTCTGCCGGCTCACTCTTTGTCCGCGCAGGCCGAGGAACAGCGCCGGTGTCGAGCGTCCACGCGCTGACAGTATCGGCCGGGCCCGCACAAGATAATCAGAGACGGCGGCGCGCGCAAAACTGCCGACCGGCACGATGCGCTGTTTGTCCCCCTTACCGGTGAGCCGCACCGAGTCAAACACCTCCACGAGCACGTCGTCGACATTGAGGTTGACCACCTCGCTCACCCGGGCTCCGGTCGCGTAGAGCAGTTCGAGCAGGGCCTTATCGCGCAGGCGCTGAACGTCGTCACCGTCGGTCGCCGCCAGCAGCGCGCTGACCTGTTCGATTGAGATGGCCTTCGGCAGGCGCAGGGCGAGTTTAGGCGGTTTGGTGTCGTACGCCACATCGGTTTCGACCACGCCCTCTTCGAGCAGAAAACGGTGGAACCCGCGCACGGTCGAGAGAACGCGGGCGATGGATGCTGCCGTCAACGGGGCTTCCGGGCGCAGGCCGAGATGCTGCACAAACGACGAGATGTGGCGCCGAGTGACCAATTGCAGGTCGGTGATCGGCCTGGGTGGGCCGTCGGGAGCATCAACCGCCAGCCACGCCGTGTACAGCCCCAGGTCGCGGCGGTAAGCGGCGACGGTGTTCACGGCGAGGCCGCGTTCGACCGCCACGTGCCGCAGGTAGGAATCCACCGCCGTCTCGACGGTCGTCATGCTCAGGACGTGATGTGCAGGCTGCGCGAACCACTGCTTTGCGGATGCCGCGGCCACGGCGAATCCGCGGGCGCAAGCGCGCTCCAGCCGCGTGAACGAGCCACCTGGGCGGCCAGAATGCCCACCATCAGGATCGGGTTGGAGACGCGCCTGGCCAGCACGGCGTCGACGCATGCGTCGAGCGATACCCAGCGTGGTTCGATATCGGCTTCTTCGTGGGTGCGGTCGAATGCGGCAATCGCCGAGACACCCCGAGCGAGATAGATCCGAATGGCTTCGTTGCTGCCCCCGGGCGTGGTGTAGAACTCGGTGAGCAACGCCCACTCGGTGGCGACGACATCCGCTTCTTCAGCCAGCTCGCGCTGGGCGCCGACGACGGCGTTCTCACCGGCAATGTCAAGCAGCCCGGCCGGTAGTTCCCAGCCGCGCAAGCCGGTCGGGTGCCGGTACTGCTTGATCAGCAGCACGCGGTCCTGCTCGTCGAGGGCCAGCACAGCGACCGCGCCAGGGTGGTCGATGTACTCGCGGGTGATGCTCGCTCCGTTGTAGTCGAACGAGTCGCGGCGCACGTTCCAGATGGCGCCGTCATAGACCACGTCGCTCGCTGAGACCTGCACCGGCATGACGTCGTCCTGCAGCACGTCGCCTTTCAGAAAATCGTCAGGCACTGAGCTCTTCCTTCACCTCGAACAAGCGGCTGGCCTCTTGGCGGTCGAGCGCAGCCTTGATCAGACCGCGAAACAGCGGATGCGCGTGGTTCGGCCGTGAGCGCAGCTCCGGGTGGGCCTGGGTTCCCACGTAGAACGGGTGCTCCTCGCGCTTGAGCTCGACGTACTCGACCAGATGGCGGTCCGGGCTGGTGCCGGAGAACCACAGGCCGGCCTGTGCGATCTGGTCGCGGAAGGCGTTGTTGACCTCATAGCGGTGGCGGTGACGTTCGGACGCTTCGTCGGCGCCGTACAGCTCGGCGACCAGAGAGCCTTCAGCAAGGGTGGCCGGGTAGAGGCCAAGGCGCATAGTTCCGCCGAGGTCGCCGCCGGCGATGATCTCCACCTGCTCTTCCATGGTCGCGATGACCGGAAACTCAGTGTCCGGGTCGAACTCGCTGGAGGAGGCTCCCGGCAGGTCGGCCTTGTTGCGGGCGTATTCGATGACCATGCACTGCAGGCCGAGGCACAGGCCGAGCACGGGGATGCCGTTTTCCCGCGCGAACTTGAGGGCACCGAGCTTGCCCTCGATGCCGCGGATACCGAAACCCCCTGGCACACAGATGCCGTCGAGTTCGCCGAGCAGCCGCGCGGCTCCCTCGTCGGTTTCGCAATCGTCGGAGCCGATCCAGACGATTTTGACCTTGCTCTGGTTGGCGAATCCGCCGGCTCGCAGCGCCTCGGTGACCGAGAGGTAGGCATCCGGCAGGTCGATGTACTTGCCGACCAGGCCGATGGTGACCTCGTGCTTGGGGTGGCGCACGGCCTCGAGCAGGTTCTTCCAGCCGGTCCAGTCCACAACGTCGGCGGTGAGGCCGAGGGCGTTGACGATGTACTTATCGAGGCCCTGGTCGTGCAGCATGGTGGGGATCTCGTAGATCGAGGCGACGTCGACGGCGTTGACCACGGCATCCTCGTCGACGTCGCACATGAGCGCGATCTTGCGCTTGTTCGACTCGGAGACGGGCCGGTCGCTGCGCAGCACGAGGGCGTCGGGCTGGATTCCGATGGATCGCAGGGTGGCGACGGAGTGTTGGGTGGGCTTGGTCTTCTGCTCGCCGGCTGCGCCGAGGAACGGCACGAGCGAGACGTGCACAAAGAACACGTTGCCGCGGCCGAGTTCGTGGCGCACCTGGCGGGCGGCCTCGAGGAACGGCTGGGATTCGATGTCTCCGACCGTGCCGCCGACCTCGGTGATGATCACGTCGGGGCGCACCTCGTCTCTGGCCTGCAGGCGCATGCGCCGCTTGATCTCATCGGTGATGTGCGGAATGACCTGCACCGTGTCGCCGAGGTACTCGCCGCGGCGTTCCTTGGCGATGACCTGCGAGTAGATCTGCCCGGTCGTCACGTTGGCTGACTGGCCGAGGTTGATGTCGAGAAAACGTTCGTAGTGCCCGATGTCGAGATCGGTTTCGGCGCCGTCATCGGTGACGAAGACCTCACCGTGCTGGAACGGATTCATCGTTCCCGGGTCGACGTTGAGGTAGGGGTCGAGCTTTTGCATGACGACGCGCAGGCCGCGTGCCGTGAGCAGGTTACCGAGACTGGCCGCCGTCAAGCCCTTTCCGAGCGAGGAGACCACACCCCCGGTCACGAAGATGTGCTTCACGGTACCGTCTGAATTGCCCGGACCGCCGATGCGCGTGTTGTCTGAACCGCGTGTATTTATATTTTCCACCACGGGCTTCAATGCTATCACCTGATTTTGATCGCTTATCTGTCAGAGGTGCGGGAGCCGGACTGCGCAAGGGCGAGCAGTTCCCTGGCATGTTCAAGACCGCTCTTCGAGTCGGGCAGGCCAGAAAGCAGGCGGGCCATTTCGGCGGCACGGTCGTCGCCGCGCAGCTGGCGCACGCTCGAGGCGGTGACGGATCCATCGCTGTCTTTGACGACGCTGAGGTGGTTGCCGGCAAACGCAGCGACCTGAGCGAGATGGGTGACCACGATTACCTGCGCGGTTTCGGCGAGTCGCGCGAGTCGCCGACCGATTTCGATCGCGGCGGCTCCGCCCACACCGGCATCGATCTCATCGAAGACAAAGGTAGGCACCGGGTCGGTCGCGTTGATGACGACCTCGATGGCAAGCATCACCCGAGACAGTTCACCACCGGATGCCCCGCGCGCCAACGCCCGCGGCTCAGCGCCAGCGTGCGGCTGTAACAGCAGGCGCACGAGGTCGATACCAGTGACGGTGCATTCCAGACCGGCTTCAACCTCCACGAGCAGCACGGCGTCCGGCATCGCCAGCGCGCCGAGCTCGGCGGTCACCCGAATTCCGAGTTGCACCGCGGCCGCCTGGCGCAACGTTGTCAGGGCAGCGGCGAGATGGGTGACGAGCTTTCGGTCGGCATCCGCTTCGGCGCTGAGCTGCCCGATGCGGTCAGAGTCGGAATCAAGTTCGAGCAGCCGGGCACTGCCGGTATCGAGGAATCCGATGGCTTCCTCGAGGCCGCCCGGGTATTTGCGGGCGAGAATGCCGAGTGTGGCCCGCCTCTCCTGCACGATTTCGAGTTCGCGGGCGCCATCGGCGTCGAGGCCGGCAAGGTAGCTCGAGAGCTCGGCGGCGATGTCGGCAACGACGAAACCAGCGTTGGCGATGGCGGTGACGAGCGGCGGCAGGGCCACGTCGTGGGCGGCGACCCGATCAAGGGCGCGCCGGGCGGCTTCGAGCAGGGCGACGACATCGGGCGCGTCGTCGGGGTTGTCTTCGGCGGAGACGAACTGGCGGGCCTGCTCTCCGGCCAGGCGTAGTTCTTCGAGGTTGCCGAGGCGTTCGGCGCGTTCACCCAACTCGGCGTCCTCGCCGGGTTGCGGGGCAACCGTTTCAATCTCGGTCAGCGCGGCGCGCAGTTCGTCGGCCTCGCGGGCTCGCAAATCTCGTTCGGTGACGAGCCGGTCGAGATCGACCTGATTGGCCTGCCAGCGGTGGAAGGCATGCTGGTAGTCGCCGAGCACTGCGGCGAGTTCGGGGCCGGCGAAACGGTCGAGGGCGTCACGCTGGGCGGCCGCGGAGCGCAGGCGCACCTGATCGCTCTGGCCGTGCACGACGACGAGGTCGTTGCGCAGGTCACCGAGCACGCTCGCCGGAGCGCCACGTCCGCCGACCATCGCGCGGCTGCGTCCCTCACTCGAGACGGAGCGTCCAAGGATGAGTTCGGGTCCATCGAGGTCTCCCCCAGCGTCACGGACCCGGTCGGCAACCGCGCTGGTGGGGTCGATGACCCAGCGACCTTGCACAAAACTCTGCGGCTGGCCCTGACGCACGGTTCCGGCATCCGCGCGATCGCCGAGCAGCAGTCCGAGCGCGGTGACCACCATGGTCTTGCCGGCACCGGTTTCTCCGGTCACGGCGGTGAAACCGGGACCGAGCGGCAGCGTCGCCTCGGCGATGACGCCGAGGTCGCGAATGAACAGCTCGTCGATCACTCGCGGCCGACCGGACCGCGCCAGCCAGTGACCGGCAGGTTGAATTTGTTGACCAGGCGATCGGTGAAGGGGCCGATGTGCAGGCGGGCCAGGCGCACGGGAACATCCGAGCGGCGGACGATCACACGGGCGCCGCTAGGAAGATCCTGGGTACGGCGACCGTCAGCGCAGAGCACTGCGCGGGCACCGGTGCGCGACAGCACCTCGACGGCCAGTGACGACTCCGGCCCGACCACGAGCGGCCTCGCGAACAGTGCGTGCGCGCTGAGCGGAACCAACAACAGCGCTTCCACGCCGGGCCAGACGACGGGGCCGCCGGCCGAGAACGAGTACGCGGTCGAGCCGGTCGGGGTGGAGAGCACGACGCCGTCGCAGCCGAAGGATGACAGCGGGCGTCCGTCGACCTCGACGACGACCTCAATCATGCGTTCGCGACTGGCTTTTTCGACAGTGACCTCGTTCAGCGCCCAGGTCTCGTAAACGACCTCGTCAGCCACCTTGACCCGCACCGACAGGGCAAGCCGTTCCTCGACCTCGTAGTCGCCCTTGAGCGCGCGGCGCACGGCCTCGCCGAGGTCGTCCCGCTCACTTTCGGCGAGAAAACCGACGTGACCGAGATTGATGCCAAGCAGCGGTGCCGAGCATCCACGCACGAGTTCAGCCGAACGCAAAATGGTACCGTCTCCGCCGAGCACGATGACAAGTTCAAGGTCGGACGTTCGCACCGTGTCACCGAGAATCGCGATATGACCGTTCAGCTCCGGGCAGGCGGCCAGAAGGTCAGCGCGTTCGTCCATGGCGAGCACCGGCACCGCCCCGGAGGCCAGAAGCTGCTTGCACACCGTCGAGGCGGCTTCGACGGAGTCAGCGCGGCCGGTATGAGCGACGATGAGAAAATATCGCGGGGTGTCGCTCAACTCCTCACGCTCCAACCAGTGCTTCGATTCGGTCCATCCATTCTGTCGGATTCGTGCCGGTCTTGGCGCTCATCCAGCACAGATACTCGTGGTTTCCGGCTGCCCCAATGATGGGCGAGGCGATGACTCCACAGGTTCTCAGGCCGAGGTCCCAACCGGCCCAGAGTACACCGGCCACGGAGTCGCTTCGGAGGCCCCTATCGTGCACGATGCCCTCACGGATACCGCCGCGGCCTACCTCGAACTGCGGTTTGATCAGTAGCACGAAGTCGGCGCCCGCCGCGGCTGTGGCCACGAGAGCCGGCAACACGGTGGTGAGCGAGATGAACGACAGGTCGGCCACGACGAGGTCGGGTCGGGTGTCGATTCCGGATGCCCCGGCGAGGGTTTCCGGGGTTGCATAGCGGATGTTGTACCCCTCGACCAGCTTCAGCCGCGGCTCGGTCTTCAGTTGCGCAGCAAGCTGGCCGTGGCCGACATCGGCGGCAATGACCGAGGCAGCGCCACGTTCGAGCAGTACCTGGCTGAAACCGCCGGTACTCGCCCCCGCGTCGAGCGCCGTGCGGCCGGTAACGGTGAGGTTGAAGGCATCGAGTGCAGCGTTGAGTTTGTGGGCACCCCGGCTGACGTAGTGGTCGGTCGCGGCCACTTCGAGAACCGCGTCCGCTGAGACTTTTGTGCTGGCCTTCACGACGGGGACACCGTTCACCGTGACGAGTCCGTCGGCGATAAGTTTGGCCGCTACGGTTCGGGAGCGAACCAGCCCACGATCGGCCAGGGCGGCGTCCAGGCGGGAGTCGGGCATCCGTTCTGGAAGCCCGTCACGCGGGTCGGCATTTTTCAGTTCAGATTCAGCGTGGTGCTCAGGCATGGGTGTGTCTGTTTCATGATCGTGGGGGGCATCAGCGCCGGTCATGCCCGGCCCGCCGGGTCGGTATCAGCGTCTTCGAGTTCATTGCGCAGCTGCTCGTGTAGCGCACTGAACGCTTCGGCGCGCTGCGCGAGCGGCCGGGCCTCGATGCCAGCCAGCTGCGGCGCGAGATCGACCACTTCTTCTTCGGGCATAACGGGCTCGGGGTTCACAGTGTCTAGGCTACTGCGCGAGATACAGTCGCTCCGGAACGTTGAGCCCGTAGATCGCGCGTCCGGATCGGTAGATCGCGGCGCACGCGGCGCGCAGCAGGTTGATTCCGCCGTCGCCTTCCTTGACGATTTGCACGTCGTTGCCGTTGATGCGCACGCTTGCTCCATTCACCGTGGCGGTCGAGCCGTCCTTGGAGAACACCGTCTCGGGGTACGGCTCGTGCAACTGTTGCAGGTTTTCAATGATGAACGTCGGCCGGGAGTCTTTGTCGGCGGCGAGGGCCTGTTTGGCCCGGTCGATGCCGGTGAGCACGAGCACGGCGGGGATTCCGGCCCGATTGGCGCCCAGAATATCGGTGTCGAGTCGGTCACCGATGAAGAGTGCATTCTGCGCACCGAAGCGCCGCGTGGCCTCCAGAAAGATGGCCGTTTCGGGTTTGCCAGCTACGAGTGGGAGTCGACCAACGGCCGTGTGCACGGCGGAGACGAGAGTGCCGTTGCCGGGGGCGATACCGCGGGCGACCGGAATGGTCCAGTCGGTGTTGGTGGCGATCCAAGGAATGCCCGTGCCCACTCCGTCGGCGTTGAGCGCGAACGCCGCCTCGGCGAGGTGCACCCAGCCGAGCTCTGGCGAGAAGCCCTGAATCACGGCGGCGGGCTTGTCGTCTGCCGATCGGGTCACGACGAACCCGGCCTTCCGGACCTCGTCGACGAGCCCGTCGCCACCAATGACGAGGATGCTCGCGCCGGGTTCCACCTGCTCTGCCAGTAGCCGTACCGCCGCCTGGGGTGAGGTGACAACATCCGCTGCCGCCACGCTCAACCCGAGCTGGGTGAGATGGTCCGCTACCGACTGGTCGGTGCGCGCGGCATTGTTGGTGATGTACCCCACGCGAATGGTCTCGGCGGCACGGTTCAGGCTCTCGACGGCAAAGGGAATCGCCGCGGGGCCGGTGTACACCACACCGTCAAGGTCTGCCAGAAGTACGTCTACACCGGCCAGCGGTGTTGCCAATTCAGGCTTTCGGCGATGTAACATCCGGCTCCGTCTCGTCATCAGTTTCAACCGTGTCCCCAGCTTCAGCAACGGCGTTGTCGTTGACGTCGCCGACCTCAGCGTGGTCATCGTCGCCGTTATTTTCTTCGTCAGCGACGAAGGACGCGAGGGCGTCGTCTTCGTCTTCTTCCATCTCTTCGATCTCGATGGTCTCGTCATCGTCACCGGAGGCTCCGAGGGCGGCATCGGCGCGCGAAGCCCGTTCGAGCCACTCGTCGGCTTCGTTCTCCCTGCCGAGCTCGGTCAGCACTTCCGCGTAGGCGGCGAACAGCTCAGGGCTGTAGGAGAAGGCCGTGTTGGGATTGAGCTGCGGAATTTCGAGTTCGACGAGTGCGGCATCTGTTTCGCCGAGGTCGAGGCGTGCACCGGACATGGCGATGGCCAGGCCCACCTGGACAGATGGCGACAAAGTGGCACGGTCGACCGAACGACCCAGCTCGAGGGCACGGTCGGGACGACCGACGCCACGTTCACTGTCGACCATAAGGGGGAGCTGATCGTTGGAGCCCGAAATGCGACGGTAGGTGCGCAGCTCGCGCAGGGCCAGGGCAAAATCGCCCGTGGCATACGCGGTGATCGCCAGGCTTTCGCGCACCACACCGATGCGACCAGCCCGACGGGCAGCGCTCATCACGTGCAGGTGGGCGAGCTGGGGATCTTCATCGATGACGCGGGCGGCCATGGCCAGGTGGCGCCCGACGGTCTCGGCATTCTCCTTCGTCAGGGTTTTGAGCTCGTTACGGGCGATGCGGTCCAGGTCGTTAGCCGAGATGTCGTCGGGAAGTTCCGGGTCGTCGTGGCGCGGACGCACCGAACGCAGCTCACGCTGCATGCGCTGCTCCTCCGTCATCTCCTCTTCGACGACGCGGGCATCGCGGTCGTTACGCGCCGGCGCACCGTCGCGGGTCCACAGTTTCTTGCCGGCATCGACACGCGGGGCGCCGGCACGGTTCGGCGAACCGCCGCGCTGGGTCCACGGCTTGCTGTCACTGTCCGAACGCGGACGGTCGCTGCTGGGTCGTTCCGAGTTGCCGCGGTACGGGGCGCGATCATTGCCACCGGACGGGCGGTCGGAGTTGCCCCGGTACGGAGGACGCTCACCCTGCGCCGGACGATCCGAGTTGCCGCGGTACGGGGCGCGATCATTGCCGCCAGACGGGCGGTCGGAGTTGCCCCGGTACGGAGGACGCTCACCCTGCGACGGACGATCCGAGTTGCCCCGGTACGGAGCGCGATCGCTACCACCGGACGGACGATCAGAATTACCCCGGTACGGAGGACGCTCACCCTGCGCCGGACGATCCGAGTTGCCCCGGTACGGAGCGCGATCGCTACCACCGGACGGACGATCAGAATTACCCCGGTACGGAGGACGCTCACCCTGCGACGGACGATCCGAATTCCCCCGGTACGGAGCGCGATCGTTACCACCCGACGGGCGATCAGAATTGCCCCGGTACGGCGACCGCTCACCCTGCGCCGGACGATCAGAATTACCCCGGTACGGAGCGCGGTCATTACCACCCGACGGGCGATCAGAATTGCCCCGGTACGGAGGACGCTCACCCTGCGCCGGACGGTCCGAGTTGCCCCGGTACGGAGGACGCTCACCCTGCGACGGACGATCAGAATTACCCCGGTACGGAGCCCGGTCATTACCACCGTATGCGGGACG
Source organism: Cryobacterium sp. Hb1 (assembly GCF_004403585.1). Taxonomy (NCBI): domain Bacteria; kingdom Bacillati; phylum Actinomycetota; class Actinomycetes; order Micrococcales; family Microbacteriaceae; genus Cryobacterium; species Cryobacterium sp. Hb1. Next base: position 105,709 of record NZ_SOHI01000023.1, read on the forward strand.
ATCAGAATTACCCCGGTACGGCGGTCGCTCGCCCCCCTGGGCGGGACGTTCGTTGTTACCGCGATACGGAGGACGTTCACCATCGCGCTGCGGGCGATCGGAGTTGGCGCGGTACGGCGGCTTGGCGCCATCGCGACCACTTGAAGGTCGCCCGTTCGAGGGCCGGCCGCTCTGGTTCGAACGACGGTCATCCTGACCGTTGTTACGGGAATCGCCGTCGCGGGGTCCTGAAGGGCTCACTGTATCTCCTGTGTAATTAGTCCGGCATTTCGACAGACGTCTCAAGCCTAAGCCTTTACGCAAGACCTCGCTGAGTGCCCCATCCTAAGCGGATGCTTCCTGCAACGTAATGCAACGTGGGCGTGGAATGAATTGCACCAAGTGTGAGGCATCAAATGTGTTCATGTTGTGGGCGGGTGGTGGGATATTCGCGGGGTGTCGAGTTTTCGGGGTGTTCCGGCAGGCCCCGCACGTTCTTCGCGGGGCCTGCCGGAACACCCCGAATGTTTGAGCTGAGGAGCGAGTATCCCGCCACCCCGCCCTGCCCTGGACTACCCGAGCTGTGCCTTCGTGAGGCGTGGGTTAACGCAGAACAACCACCCGGGGTGGTTGTTAACGCAGAAAAGCCATCCCGTGAGGGATGGCTTTTCTGGTGTTTCTAAGTTAAGTCCGGCGGTGTCC